>JAHFBX010000383.1 GCA_023249815.1 Candidatus Eiseniibacteriota bacterium | reverse complement strand
GGCTGCGGGGCGTCGGCGACCGCTTCCGCGGGACCTCCCGCCGACGAGCGGCCCGATCTCCACGCCACGGCCGCGACCACTAGGTTGAGCGCGGCCGCGACGAGCGTGGTGCCGGAAAGTCCCAGACCGGGCATGAGCACGAAGCCCGCGGCGATCGAACCCGCCACGGCGCCGAACGTGTTGAGCGCGTAGAGCCTCGCCAGACCCGCACCCACGATGTCGCGCTCGACGTGCGCCACGAGCACCGGCAGCGTGGCGCCCATCAACGCCGCGGGCGGGATCAGGAACACGATCAGCACGCCCAACCGCGCCACGGCGAACGCCGGCGTCTCGCCCCCGAGCGCGCGATAGAGCTGGCCCACGACCGGGTCACTCGCACGCAGGAGTGGGAGCAGGAGCACGCCCAGCACGCCCACGCCCAGCTCGAGGAGCGCGTACGTGCGCGCGCCGTCGCCTCGGCGCGCAAGCGGCACGCCGAGCAGGCGGGCACCCAGCGCCAGGCCGCCCAGGAACGACGCCACCACGGCCGCGACCGCGTGGAGCGAGCTCCCGAGCACGTAGGCGAGCTGCTTGGACCACGCGATCTCGTAGAGAAGTCCCGCCGCGCCCGAGGCGAAGAAGCACAGCGCGGCCCACAACGGCAGGCCGCGAGACGCCGGACGAACGGTGGGTTCGGACATTGGGACTAGGCGCCGTCCGTCTCGCCCGCCGGCACCAGGTCGAAGTCGCCGGCGAGCACGCGCTCGATGCGGCCCGTGCGCCAGCCGCGCACCGAGTCGCGCACGAGCGGCGACGGCGTGCCGCGATAGCGCCGCACGATGGTCGGCGGCGGCGAGGGCGCGCCGTCGAGCGCCTCGGCGGCCTGGCGCGCGAGGTCGGCCTCGCCGTTCCGTGGCGGGACCGGCGGCTGCGCCACGACGCGCACGCGCACCGTGGCGCGCTTCACGCCGCCTTCGGCGCTGCTGCCCCACTCGAGCACGTGCAATCCGTCCTCGGGCGCCAGCGACACGTACGACGAGAACCCGCTCACCGCGAGCCACACGGTGTCGGTCGCGTGCCGCGATGTGGGCTTCAGCACCGCGATGCGCATGCCGCGCTGGCGCGCCCACGCTTCGTACATCGCGGCGATGCGGCGCGCGAAGTCCTGCTCTTCGTCGCGGTCGGGCCCGTCGGGGCCGGCCTGAACGCACACGAACGCGTCGCGTGGTCCCGTCGTCATGGCCTCGTCGGCAGCAGCCTCGAGCAGCAGCATCTGCTGCGCCAGCCTCGACACCATGTTGCGCGGCCACACCTGGCGCTGGGCCGCGCTGTCGCCATCCAACCGCGCCAAGAGCGAGCGGGCCGAGCGGGCACCCGACTCGATGCGATCCATGTACTCGGCGCGACCGAGGATCTCGAACCGGTCCGGACGCTGCCAGAAGCCGTCCTGCGCCGGCATGCCGAGCCAGTGCGCCTTCGCCTCGCGCCACGTGTTGCCGTCGATGCGCGTGCCGAAGCGCTCGAGCGAGCCGCGCAGCTCCTGCATCTCCCCCGCCGTGCCATGCGCGTCCCAGGCGATGGCGCGCAGGTCGGCGGCGCGCGTCGCGGCGGCCAGCGTGACGGGCGCCGTGGTGGGCGCGTCGGGGTCCACGAACTCCACCGCCAGCGCGTCGCCGTCCGTACGCACGAACAGGAACTGGTCGCCCTCGGGCACGCGGCGCTCGACGATGGTGCGCGCGAGCGGTGCCAGCAGGTAGCGCTCCAAGCTCCGCTTCAGGGGACGCGCGCCGAGATCGGTGGTGAAGCCGCGGTCCAGCAGGAACTCGATGGCGCTCTCCTCGATCTCCACCGCCCACTCGCGGCGGCGGAGTCCCCGGCGAGCCGACGTGTCCGCGATCTCCTTCACCAGGATCTTGCGCATGACGTCCCGCGTGAACGGGCGGAACACGACGACGCGGTCGAATCGGTTGCGCAGCTCGGGCGCGAACGCACGCGACACCGAGCGCTCCACCCCCGCGGCGCTGAACCCGGTGCCGCCCTCGGCGAAGCCGAGCTTCTCGCCGGCGGCGAGCGTGGCGCCCAGGTTCGAGGTGAGGATGATGATGCTGTTGCGGAAGTCCGCGATCTCGCCCGCGGCGTCGGTGAGCCGGCCGTCGTCGAACACCTGGAGGAACAGGTTCCACACGCGCGGGTGCGCCTTCTCGAACTCGTCCAGCAGCACCACCGAGAACGGCTGGCGTCGGATCGCTGCCGCGAGCGAGCCGCCGCCGGCGGCGGTGG
>JAHFBX010000161.1 GCA_023249815.1 Candidatus Eiseniibacteriota bacterium | reverse complement strand
GTGCGGACACCACCATGAAGTTGGTGGCGAACACCATGAGGTCCTCGAAGTTGATGAGATTGTCGGTGCTGGGCCGCCCGGTGGTGAGGCCGTTCACGGTGGGCCCCACGTCCAGGTAGGCGACGCTGTCGGTGACCAGCGTCGCGCCACTGATGCCGTAGTGGGCGCCGAGCAGCGACACGTCCTCGATCCGCACGCGATCGTCGCCCGTGCCGCGCACGAGGCCGTTCGTGACGTCGCCCAGGTGGTAATCGAGCGAGCCGGTCGTGCGATTGGAGACCGCCGAGCGATTGCCGCACGAATCGGTGAGGAACGCGACATAGTGCCAGAAGCCCCGTCCCGGCGGCACATCGAGGATCCCGGACGTGGCGTTCGCGTTCACGAGCACCCACGGCGACGAAGGCGCCAGCGTCGTGTCGGGCAGCGTGCCGCCCATGTCGTCGTACTCCGGGTACGAGCCGAACGGCGCTCGATACAGCGCCACCGTGCCCGGCGTCGGCAGGGTCCACTGCACCTGGATGCGAGTGAGCTGGCCGGCTGTCGAGTGTCCGGACGTGAGCTGCGTCGAGACGAGATCGCTGATCGCCGGTGGCGCGGTCGAGCTCACGACGAGTTGCGCGGGCGAGCCCGGCAGGCCCGGGAGCGGCGCGTTCGCGCAATCGCGAATGCGCACGTCTGTCACCGTGATATCGCCGGCCCCATCGCCGCCCACCGCCGCCACATCCACGGTGAACAGCACGCCGCCGGTGGTGGGGCCGCACGGCAACCCGAGCAGCGCCTGGTCCACCGTGTAGGAACCGCCGCCGTGATCGATGATCTGCAGCGTCGTGTTCGAATACGCGGCGAGCCACGCGCCGGCGTGAATGCTGGACGCCGGGGAGCCCGGCGTGCACAGGGCGAAGCGCGAGTCGAGCTGGAACGTGACGTGCGCGAGCCCGGCGGGCACGCTGTCGCCACGCTGGAACACGAACGGCACGCTGACACACGTTCGGGCCGGGGACAGGCACAGGCCCGCGGTCACCGGCACGACACGCGAGATCGCGGGATCCGCGAACACGGCCAGCGCGAACGTCTCTTCACCGAAGCAAGCGAACGCGTCCGTGGCGCGCACCGTGAACACTGCGGCGTCCGCCGCGCTCGGCGTGCCGGTGAGGTCGCCACCCGTGGAGAGCGCGAGCCCGGCGGGCAGCGCGCCCGCCGTGACGGTGAACGTGTGCGGCGCGGTCCCTCCCGTGGCGAGCAGCGTCTGCGCGTACGGGATGCCCACCTGTCCGTCCGGCAGCGTCGAGGGCGTGATCGCGATGGGCGCGCACGATACGTTGAGCGTGTAGGCGCGGCTTCCGGGCACGCCGCCCACGTCGACGACCGATACGGTGAACGACGCGTTGCCGGTGGCGGTGGGCGTCCCGGAGAGCGTGCCGTCCGGGGCGAGTGACAGCCCCACGGGCAGCGCTCCCTGCGACAGCGAGAACGTGAACGGCGCCAGTCCCGACTCGGCCGTGATGGCCTGCGTGTACGGCGCGCCAAGCGACGCGTTCGGCAGGATCGCCGGCGCCAGCGTGATGTCGGCGCTGTGGACGCGGAGCGAGTCGGGCGGGCCCGCGAGCACCGGCACGGCCACGTTCGAGCAGTCGCGCGACTTCACTCGCGTCACGGTGATGGCACCGAATCCGTCGGGCCCATTGGATTCGAGCGCGACGGTGAACAGCGTGCCGCCCGAGGTGATGCCGCAGGGCAGGCCGAGCAGCGTCATGTCCACCGTGTAGGCGCCGCCGCCCTCGTCGATGATCTCGACGTGCCGGTTCGGGAAGCCGTCGAACCACGAGCCCAGCGAGATGCTCGAATCCGCCACGGAACAGGGTGCGAGTCTCGCCGGGTCGATCTGGAGCGAGACCGTGAGCGCCCGCACCGGTGTGGACTCGCCGCGGGCGTAGACGATGGGCACCTGCACGCACGGGTTGGCACTCGAGATCGCGAGCCCGGTGGTGACGGGGGCCACGCTCGAGACCGGAGGCGTCGCGAAGATGTCCACGAGGTAGTCGCGCGAGCCGGTGCAGCCCGCCCCATCCACGACTCCGATGCTGAACGTGGACGGGCCCGCCGTGGTCGGGGTTCCGGAGAGCGCGCCGCTGGGCGCCAGCGTCAAGCCCGGCGGCAGCACGCCGGCCGTGACCGAGAACGATGCCGGCGTGATGCTGTTCGTGGCGATGAGCGTGGTGGCGTAGGCGCTGCCCACGGCGCCGTCCGGCAGGAACACCGGCTGGATCGCGATGCTCGCGCAGTTGATGCCCACGGTGTAGGCGCGGCTTCCCGAACAACCACCCGCCTCGGTGGCGCGAACCGCGAAGCCGAAGGTGCCGGAGGAGGTGGGCGTCCCGGTGAGCGCGCCATCACCCGAGAGCGCGAGCCCCGGCGGCAGAGCCCCCGCGCTCACGCTGAACGTCACCGGGTCCGAGGCGCCGCTCGCGGTGATCGTCTGGTTGTAAGGCGTGCCCGGAGCGCCGTCCGGGAGCGACGCGGGTGCGAGCGTGATCGCCGAGCCCGAGATCGGCAGCGGGCCCACGGGGCCCGGCACCACGGCGACCGCGCCATTGCTGCAGTCGCGCGCCACCACCGAAATCACGCTGAGTGTTCCCGTCCCGGTGGGGCCCACCGCCGAGACGTCTGCGGTGAACACTGAACCGCCGCCGGTCGCGCCACAGGCGCCGCCCAGCAGCACGACGTCCACGGTGTAACGCCCTCCGCCCAGGCTCGTGACTTGAAGGCTGCGATTGTTGAACGTGTTTCCCCACGTCCCGAGATGGATGCTCCCCGCCGGGAAGCCGGGCGTACAGAGCTGGAGCTTCGCGACGTCGAGCTGGAACGTGACGCTCACCGCGCGCAAGCCGACCGCGTCACCGCGCGTCAGCTCGAACGGCACGCTCACGCACGTCTGCACGGGATTCAGGCACAGCCCCGCGCCGTTCGCCGCGACGCTGTTCACCGCCGGCGCGGGCGTGACCGAGAGGGTGTAGCTCGCGGTGCCGCTGCAGCCGCGCAGGTCCGTCGCCGTCACTGAGAACACCGCGATCCCCGACGCCGAAGGACTTCCCGAGATCTGGCCCGTGCTCGAGTTGAGTGCGAGACCCGCCGGCAGCGCACCAGCGGTGACCGCGTAGCAATGCGGGCCCGTGCCGCCCGATGCGGTGACGCTGGTCGAGTAGGCCGTCCCCGTGACGCCGTCCGGCAGCGGTGGCGAAGTGAGCGAGAGGGTTGGGCAGGTGGCGACGGGGTCCACGGTCACCGCGGCGAGATTGCCGGACGGCACGCCCGCAACGCTCGAGAACGCTCCCCCCACGAACACGTGCGTGTCGCCCACGACAAGCGAGCGCACGGTGCCGTTCGAGTTGGGATGCCACGCTGTCACGGCGCCCGTCTGCGGGTCCAGCGACGCGATGCGGTTGCGCGTCTGCCCGCCCACGGCACTCAGCACGCCGCCCGCGTAGATCGTGCCGGGGGCTTGGATCAGCGAGAACACCGGACCGTTCGCGTCGGGATCCCAGCTCAGGGCCTGGCCGTTCGTGAGGTTCACGGTCGCGAGACGGTTGCGCGCCTGGCCACCGATGTTGGTGAAGAAACCGCCCACGTAGACCTGATCGCAGGTCACGGCGAGCGCGCGCACCGTGCCCGTCGCGTCCGGATCCCACGCCGTCACCGCGCCGGTCGAGGAGTCCACGGCTGCAGCGAACGCGCGCCCCGTGCCGTTCACGTCGAGAAAGTTGCCGCCCACGTAGACGAGGGGCGTGCTCGCATCGATCGCGAACACCTGGTCGGCCGCATTCGCCGTCCACGGCAATGCGGAGGCGTCGGCCACCGAGAGCGCCGCGAGGTTCGAGCGCGGCAGTCCGCCGATCTGGCTGAACAGCCCTCCCGCGTAGACGCGGTCCCCGGCGATCGCAAGCGCGGAGACCTGCCCGTCACTGTTCGGGTCCCAACTCGTCGCCAGGCCGTTCGTGAGGTCCAGCGCCGCGATGTTGTTGCGGATCTGGCCGCCGACCTGCGTGAAGTTGCCGCCTACGTACAGCACGTTAGGCGCGGCGAGGACCGCCTGCACCTGGTTGTTCGCGTTGGGATTCCAACTCGTGACCAGGCCGGAGGCCACGTCGAATGCCGCGAGGTTGTTGCGCGCGGTGCCGCCGATGCCGTTGAACGAGCCGCCGACGAACACCTGGCCGCCGCCCACCACGATGACGGTGACCGAGCTGAACGCGCTCGGGTTCCACGCCGTGGGAATCCCGGTGCCCGTGTCCACGGCGGCGATGCGGCTACGTCCCTGGGTACCGATCGTGAGGAAGTCCCCGCCGACGTAAAGGTCGGTCCCCGAGAGTGCCAACGTCTGAACGAGGTTTCCCGCGTTGGGATTCCAGCTCGACGCCAGACCCGTGGCGGTGGAGAGCGCCGCCAGGCGGCCGCGTGTCTGTCCGCCGACGGCGGAGAACTGGCCGCCCGCGTAGAGCGTGGTGCCGCTGAGGACGATCGAGAGCACCTGGTTGTTCGCGTTCGGATCCCACGCCGTGGAGGCCCCCGTCGTGAGGTCCAGCGCGGCGAGTCGATTGCGCGTCGCGCTGCCGATCGACGTGAACTGGCCGCCGACGTAGATCAGGTTCGACGGCACATCCAGCGCGAGTGTCAGGACGAGGCTGTTCGCGTTCGGGTTCCAGCTCGCGTCGGCCGCGCCGGTCGTGTAGTTGACGCGCGCGATTCGATTCCGCGCCTGTGCCCCGATGCTGGTGAACTGTCCGCCGACATAGAGCTGCGTCGCGCCTTCGGCGAACGCACGCACCGAGCTGTTCGCGTTCGGGCTCCACGACGTCGTGACGCCGGTCGCGGCGTCCACCGCGCCGACACGGTTGCGTGCCACGCCTCCGAGCGTGAGGAAGTCACCGCCGACGTAGAGCACGCCCGAACGCAGGAGCAGCGCGCGCACGATGCCGCTGGTGCCGGGGTTCCAGGCGGACACCGACTGGTCCGCGAGCACGTGCGCGAGATTCGTGCGCGCCTCGGCGCCCACCGCGGTGAACTGGCCGCCGATGTACCAGCCGCCGCTGCCGTCGGGCACGGCCGCAACCACGGTGCCGTTGACGCGCGGGAACCCGAGCGCGGGCGAGGCGGTGATCGGATCCACCGGGACGCCCGCGCCGGTGACGGGTCCCACGAACGAGAAGCTGCCACCCACGTAGAGCGTGTTGCCACGCAGCGTTTGCGTCGTGACCTGGCCGTTCGTGATGTAGAAGTCGGTGCGCACCGTCTGCGCGCTCGCGGTCGCGGCGGCGAGACCAAGCAGCACGGCGCACGCGACGCGCGCGCGTGTGCCGTCCCAGCGGCCGCGTGCAAGGAAGCACGCGGGGGTCACATCGCGAGCCCCGGCCCCGGCCCCCGCATCCGCGCTCATGCCCGGTGTCGTCACGGCAGCAGGACGATCCGTGCGAGCTCGAGGCGCGAGCCTCGGTGGATCCGGGCGAGGTAGACACCGGCGGCGGCGCGCTCGCCGCGGGAGTCGAGTCCGTCCCACGCGAGCGAGGCCGAGCCACCGAGCCAGGCCGGCCCGAGGCGCCGGACGAGGCGCCCCTGCACGTCCATGACGTCGATCTCCGCAAGCCCGGCGTCTGCGTCGTTCGGCAGGAATGCGACGCGGCCGCGGCTCGGATTGGGCTCCACGCGCACCCCGCTTGCCGCGAGCGGCCCGCTTCCACCCACGTCGAGCGTGACGCCGATGCCGATCATGCAGCCTGTCTTCTGCACCGGCGTCACGAATAGACCGGCGTTGTAGAAGTTCGTGCGTCGGATCGTGAGCTGCGTGACCTGGGGCGTGCTCGAAGCGTGGAAACGCAGCTTGTAGAGGTGGCCGGGGCCCGTGAGCGAGACCTGGTTGCAGAGCAGCACATCGCTCACGCTGATGCTGTCGGCGGCCGCGCTGAAGACATGGAACGTGTTCCCGCAAGCCGCGCTGCAACTGCCCGTCATGAGGCAGCCCTGCTGCGCCGAGGTGGGCGCCAGCGGCAGCAGCGTGAGTGCGGCCGGGTCGAAGCTCACGACCATGTCGAAGCCGTTGAACGCGGAGCCCGCGGAGGTGATGTCCACGAACACGTCGAAGTCGGAGCCCGGCGCGACGTTCTGGATCGGGGGCGTGAGTCCCACCTGGATCGCGGCGTGCGCGATTCCCGGCGCGGCGGCGAAGCCGAGTCCCAGGGCGGTCAAGAGGCCGCGGATGTTGAGCCGATGGAGATGGGCCATGGGAACCTCAGTGATCTACCGGAGATGGACGATGGTCCGCGACCAGCGTTTGCCGTTCGCGGTGAGTTGCGCGTAGTAGACGCCAGGCGCGACGGCGCGGCGCGCGTCGTCGTCACCCTTCCAGTCGAAGCGATAGCTGCCCGGCTCGAGCACGCCGCGCGCCACGGTTCGCACGCGGCGGCCGTCCACCGAATAGACGGCCAGGTCCACGTCGCCGCGCGCGGCGAGCGCGAACGCCAGCGAGGCGTCGCCCTGCGACGGATTCGGCGTGGGTGCGAGGAGCAGCGTGCGCGTGGGCACGCCGGCCTCGACGAGCGATGCGAACACGCCATCGCCGAGCGGACGATTGGCCGCGTCGCGCGCCAGCGCGCGCGCCAGCCGGAGTGAGGGGTCCCCGACTCGGCGCGCCACGAACGTGAAACGAGCCAGCGTGCCCGTGCCCGAGAGCCCACGGCTCCTCGCGCC
>JAHFBX010000160.1 GCA_023249815.1 Candidatus Eiseniibacteriota bacterium | reverse complement strand
CGCGCCACCGCGGCGGCCGCCGGCGGCGCGCGCGCCAGGGTCTCGGGGATCCGCGTGCAGCTCGAGACCGTCGCCACCGGCGGCGAGCGCACCACCACGCCCGACGCCGACGCGCCGCAGGCCGCGCTGCCGCAGTTCCGCGGCTTCGACCGTTTCCAATCGTTCTACGCCGACCTGCAAGCGCGACCCACCGACCAGGTCACCGGCATCGTGTCGGTGAACGTGCTCGGCCAGGTGCCCACGAACCCCATCAACGAGATCTTCTACGAGAAGCGCGGCATACCGCGCTCCGTGCTCGGCGCGGACTACACCCCCGGCACCGTCACCGACGAGCGCGTGAAAGTGCACCACGCCTCGCTCTCCTGGGACGACCGGATGTTCCAGCTCGATGGTTTCTATCGGACCGGCCACTACCACTGGGGCTACGAAGGCGACTGCTTCGGCCTCTACCGCGACGCCTTCTACGGGTTGAACACCGACATCTACAACGCCGACGCGCCCATCGGCTTCGAGGTCGCCGGCAAGCGTCGATTCGACGGGCTGAAGGTCGCCTACGGCCAGGAGCTGTGGTGGGGCGCGAACCCCGCGCTGATCGCCAAGTACCGCCGTGCCGTCGGGCCCGTCATCGCGACCGGCATCTACCAGGAGGACGTCTCGACCGCGGCTGGCGCCGCGGCAACCTCGGCCGCGCTGCCCGTGGCGCAGACGCGCAAGGCCACGCTCGTACTCGAGCACGCGCGCGGGCCGTTCGACTTCACGCTGGGCGGCATCTGGTCGGGCAGCACGAAGCAAGGCCAGAGGTTCGACTTCATCGAGCAGACGAGCGGCGGCCCCACCGTGCGACAGGACGAGGTCTTCGCGAGCGACGCGCTCGGCGCCAAGTTCAAGCTGACGTTCCAGCAAGGTCGCTGGAACTGGTACCTGCAGACCGCGCGCATGGGCCTGGTCGCCGACGGCGGCCCGACCGCCGCGCTCACCTACACCGGCTGGAGCTTGAAGGACGTGGGCACCGGCAACCAGACGAACGTCATCACCGGCCTGCTCGTGAACCAGGGCCCGTGGCAGATCGCGCCGAACGTGCTGTGGCAGAAGCCCATCATCGGCCCGATCCCGTTCGGCGCTCCGTCCCCCTCGCGGCCGCGCAACATCGAGGTACAGAACGATCCGTTCGCCGTGCGCGCCAATCGCGAGACGTTCGGGCTCGAGCTGCTGCTCGGCTACGACCCCACGCCCGGCACCTGGATGTGGGCGTGGGACAACGACGTCCGCGAGGACGCGCGCTTCGCCGCGAGCCTCGACCTGGTCTATCGCCACCTGCCCACGACGCGAGACGCCGCGACCTACGTGACCGCCGCGCAGGCGCGCGCCGTGTTCCCCGGCGCCACGCCGCCGCGCGACTTGTGGGAGGTGCGCGGCCGCACCGTCTCGCGCCTCGGCCCTTCGACACGCGTCGCGACGACGCTGTTCGTGGGCGACGGCGAGCCCAACGGCGAGAACACGCGCGTCGTCCACCGCTTCGGCGGCGAGGCCCGCGTCGCGTGGCGCTCGCTGGCGTTCTCGGGCTCCGCGCGCTTCAACGACTGGGGCTCGTACGACTACCACCGCGACTTCAATCTGACGTTCCCCGCGCAGTACGCCGCAGACCTCGGCTACACCCTCGGCGCCCCGCGCTGGCTGTCCACCACCCCGCAGACCAGCGTCGGCGTGCGCGGCATCTACCGGACGCTCGACGTGCACTCGCCGCGCTACCTGCCGGACCCGGGGAGCGGGGCGGGGGGGAGCGAGTGGGAGTTCAGGACGTACTTGAATCTGGCGTTGTGAGGGCGGGGGCTTCAATCCAGTTCATCGTGAAGCACATTCCGCTGCTGTTCTCGAAGTCGCCATGACGGTAGGTCCCTGCCACTCACCCCTTCCCCGGAGAGCAGAGGGACCCGGCGACCTGGTCAGCCCCCCGCTACCTCGCCACCGGGCACGCTGCGAGATGCCCGGGCCCGACCTCCAGTAACGCCGGCCGCTCCCGCCGGCACGCCTCCACCGCGATCGGGCACCGGGGGTGGAAGCGGCATCCCGGCGGCGGCGTGCGCAGGCTCGGCGGCGTGCCGGGAATGCTCTCGGCCGCGCCGGCCTCCGCGTGGACGCGGGGGAACGCGCGGAGGAGCCCTCGCGTATAGGGGTGACGCGGCGCGGTGGCGATCGTCGCGGCGGGTCCCACTTCGACCAGCCGCGCGGCGTAGAAGATCGCCACGCGGTCGGAGAACTGGAGCATGCGCGCGAGGTCGTGGGTGATGTAGATCACCGCGAAGCCGAGCGTGCGCTGCAGGGTCCGGATGTGCGCGAGGATCTCGCGCTCGACGATCACGTCGAGCGCCGTCGTGGGCTCGTCGAGGATGACGAGCGCGGGCTCGAGTGCCAATGCCAGGGCGATGCCGACGCGCTGGCGCATGCCGCCCGAGAGCTGGTGGGCGTAACTCCCGAGCCGCTCGGCGGGGATGCCGACGCGCTCGAGCAACGCTCCAGCGCGGCGCCGGGCTTCGGTGCCGGACACGGGCTCGTGCGCGAGGATGGTGTCGGCGAGCTGCTCGCCGATCGTGGTGACCGGGTTGAGCGCGTCCATGGCGCTCTGGAACACCATCGACATCCGCCGCCAGCGCATCCCGCGCAACTCGGGCTCTGACATCGCCAGCACGTCGCGGCCCTCGAACGTCACGCGTCCGCGCGCGATCACCGCGGGCGGCGGGAGCGTGCGCAGCAGCGCCTGGGCGAGCGTGGACTTGCCACAGCCGGACTCGCCCGCGATGCCGAGGATCTCGCCGGGTGAGAGGTCCAGGTCCACGGTGTCCACGGCCCGCACGGGGCCGTTCTCGGTGACGTAGTCCACGCACAGGTCGCGCACCGAGAGCAGCGGCGCGCTCATGGCTCCCTCACGACGGGCGTCGAGCGCCCGGCGGGCACGCCGCGGCGTTCCAGAAACGCGCGCCAGACCCGCTCGAGCTGGAGGCGCGGGTTCGTGATCTCGTCGAAGCCGGAGTTGAGCATGGTGAGCGCGAAGCCCACGAGCGCCACGCACAGGCCGGGGGGCACGAACGTCCACCACGAACCGGTCAGCAGCGCGGCGTCGTTCTGCGCCCAGTAGAGCATCGTGCCCCAGGTGACCCTTGCGACGTCGCCCAACCCTAAGAACTCGAGCCCGACCTGGGCGCCGATGGCGTACACGGTGCTGCCGATCACCTGTGCCACCAGCACCGAGAGCATGTTGGGCACGATCTCCACGAGCAGCAGGCGCCACTCCGACTCGCCAGCGACCACGGCGGCGGCGACGAAGTCGCGGCGGCGGAGCGCGAGCGTCTGCGCGCGCAGCACGCGCGCATTCCACGCCCAGCCGGTGAGGGTGAGCACGAGCGCAACGGTGAACGGCCCCGACGGCAGGTAGGCGGCGATGACGATGGCGAGCGGCAGCCCGGGCAGCACGAGGAAGACGTTCGAGAACACCGAGAGCAGCGCATCCACGCGGTCGCCGAAGTAGCCTGCGGTCACACCGACGAGTGCGCCGAGGAGCACGACCGCGAGCCCGACGCCGAAGCCGACGGCGAGCGAGACGCGCGTGCCGGCGATGAGCTGGGCGAGCACGTCCTGGCCCTGGCCGTTGGTGCCGAGCCAGTGCGCACCCGAGGGCGGCTGGAGCGGGACGCCGACGAGCGCACTGGGGTCGCCGGCGAACCACGGGCCGGCGATGCCGACGAGCGCGAACACGGCCAGGATAATCGCGCCGGAGAGCGCCTTGCGGTCGCGCCGGATGGCGTGCGCCCAGGCGCCGAGCCCGGTGGCCTGTGTGGCGTCCGCGCGGCTCACGAGCCCGCGTCCCGGGTGCGGGGGTCGAGCCACAGGTAGATCAGGTCCACCAGCCAGTTGGTGCCCAGCACCGCCAGGGTGATGACGAGGAAGATGCCCTGCATGAGCGGGTAGTCCTGGGCCCGCACGGCCTGCACGAGCAGGTAGCCCTGGCCAGGATAGCTGAAGACGATCTCGGTGAGCAGCGAGCCGCCGAGCACGAAGCCGAGCGCCATGCCGAAGCCGGTGACACTGGGCAGCAGCGCGTTGCGCGCGGCGTAGCGAAGCGCGACCTGGGCGGACGGCAGACCCTTCGCGCGCGCGAGGTTCACGTAGTCCGAGCCGAGCAGCGAGATCATCGTGTTGCGCATGGTCAGCAGCCAGCCGCCGAGGGTCACGAGGACGATCGTGGTCATGGGGAGCGCGGCGTGGCGCAGCACGTCGGCGGTGAACGCCCACGTCCAGCCGGGCACGGCGTCGTCGGAGTAGGCGTGCCCGAGCGGAAACCAGCCGAGCGTGAAGCCGAGCACGTAGAGCGCGGCCATCGCCAGCCAGAAGTAGGGGAACGCGCCGACGAAGATCAGCGTCGAGGGGAGCCAGGAGTCGGCCCAGCCGCGCCGCCACCAGGCGGCGACCACACCGAGCAGCGTTCCGATCGCGAAGCTCACTATCACCGCCGAGCCAGCCAGGAACAGCGTCCAGCCGAGCCCGGTGCCGATCACTTCAGCGACGGGAGAGGGGAAGTAGGCGATCGAGACGCCCAGGTCGCCCTGGAGCACGTGCCCGAGCGAGGTGAGGTATTGGCGCCACAGCGGCGCATCGGTGAGGCCGAACGTGGCGCGCAGCGCCTCGATCGCGGCCGGATCCAGCTTGCCCTTGAAGCGGGCGAACAGCGTGGAAGCCGGATCCCCGGGCATGAGGCGGGGGAGGAAGAAGTTGATGGTGAGCGCCGCCCACGCCGCGAGCAGGTAGAAGCCAAGCCGCCGGAGGAGGTAGTGCACCGCCGTCACCTCGGACGCAACGAGGTGAGCACGAGCAGGATCTCACCTCGCTCCATCTTGTTCGGGGACGGGTCGCAGTACGGGTTCTCCGCGCTGGGGAAGCCGGTGAATCGCCGCGTGTTGAACTCGGCCCAGGTGGGATTGGGATAGAGCGGGATCGCGGGGGCTTCCGCGACGAACAGCCGCTGCATCGCGGACGACAGCCGGCGCTGCTCGGCCGGATCGGTCGCGGTCTCGAACGCGGCCAGCACGGAGTCGGCGGCGGAGCTCGAATAGCGGTGCCAGTTGCCCGCCGAGGCCTGTCCGATCGGCTTGATCGTCGCCGACGACATGAGCCAGCGGTACATGTGCCAGGGCGTCGGGCCCTCGATGCACCAGCCGAGGCTCAAGTCGAAGTCGCCCTCCTGCACCCGCTGGAACCACGCGCCGAAGTCATAGGTGCGCACGGTCGCGTCCACGCCGACCTCGCGCAGGTCACGGGCGATGACCTGCGAGGCGCGCACCCAATCCGACCAGCCGGACACGCACAGCACCTCCCAGCGCCACGGCTTCCCGTCCGGCAGGCGGCGTACACCGTCGCGCCAGCGCGGGTAGCCGGCCCGGTCGAGCATCTGGTTCGCGCCCGCCGGGTCGTGGCTCACCCAGTCGCCCGCCGCGGCGGCCGCGGAGTCGCGCCAGGCGGCGTACGACTCGCTCATGCCGGTGGCGTCGGCGGGATGCGTGTAGCGGAACGCCGCCACGTCCACCATGAGGTTGCGGTCCAGGGCCATGCTGAGCGCCTTGCGCACGCGCACGTCACCGAACGGGGCGCGCGTCGTGTTCGCGTAGAGATAGACGACGCCGGCAGTGAGCGGGAACCAGTAGGCGTGGTGGGCCGGGTCGCGCCCGACGAACACGCGGTCAATGGCGGGAATGAAGTTGCCCGCCCACTCGACCTCGTCGAAGACGAGCGCCAGGTTCGCGCGGTCGTTCGATGGATAGGCCGGGAAGCGCAGGCCCTCGAACGCGGGCTTGCCCGGTTGCCAGTAGTGCGGGTTCCGGCCGAGCTCGTAGACCTGCCCGCGGAAGGCGCGCACCTCCGTGAACGGCCCGGTCGCCACGGGCTGCTCGTTCGCGAACGTCACCGGGTCCTGGACGTCGCGCCAGACGTGCTCCGGCACGATGAGCTGCGCCGCGACCTCGTCGAAGCCGGGGATGAACACGCGCTGGAACACGAACTCGACGGTGCGTGGATCGATCACCCGCACGCCGGCGAGGAAGCCCCACACGCCGCGCCGGTCGAGCGCGGGGTGCCTCCGCATGAGCTGGAACGTGAACGCCACGTCGCGCGCCGAGAACGGCTGCCCGTCCGACCAGCGCACGCCCTCGCGCGTCGTCACCCGCAGCACGCGGTTTCCCTCGTGCCATTCGTAGCCGGTCGCGAGCCACGGCACCTGCTCGGAGCGCACGCTGTTGAACACGAACAGCGGCTCGTAGACGCCGGCCAACGTGGGCCAGCGCGCGGCGGCGGCGGTGGTGAGCGGATTGAAGTTGCGCACCCACGAGCCGGTCTGCTCCTGCGTGACGACCAGCATGCCGGGCGGCAGCTCGGCGCGATCGCGCGCGCAGCCGGCGAGCGCCGCCAGCGACGATGCGACGAGCGCCAGCGCCGATAGCGCGCCTCGCGCCCGCGCCGGAAGCGCCGCGAGCGAGGGCAGCGCGGCCGGGTGCGCGCGCCGCATCATGACCCGACCTGGTAGACCCGGACGTAGTCCACGAGCAGCGTCTGAGGGAACACGGTGCCCGCGTCGGGGGGCCCCAGGTAGTTCCCGCCGACGGCGAGATTCACGAGGATGAAGAACGGATGGTCGAACACCCACGACGTGCCCGCCGGCAGGGTCGAAGGGGTCTGCACGTGGTACGGCTTGCCGTCCACGGACCACGTGATCTGGTTCGTCGTCCACTCGATCGCGAAGACGTGAAAGTCGGAGTCGAA
>JAHFBX010000159.1:3202-6804 GCA_023249815.1 Candidatus Eiseniibacteriota bacterium | reverse complement strand
GGGCAGTGCGGCGGGATGAAGGGGGCAGAGGTGCTAGCCATGGCCCCCGATCACTGCACCCGCCGTGCCCGCCACAATCTTCACAGCACAACTTACGATTTGCCCCGCGGAGGTCCAACGAAGGTTCAGCGTGTGACGGCGCGCCCCAGCACGCCCAGCTCCCGCCCCGCCTCGGCGAACGCATGGATGGCGCGATCCACTTGCTCGACCGTGTGGGCGGCGGAGAGTTGTACGCGGATGCGCGCCTTCCCCTTCGGCACCACCGGGAACGAGAAGCCGATCACGTAGATGCCCTTCTCGAGCAGCTTCGCGGCCAGATCGTGGGCGAGTCGCTCGTCGCCGAGCATGATGGGCACGATCGGGTGGTCGCCGGGCTTCAGGTCGAAACCGGCGGCCGTCATCCCCGCGCGGAAGTGGCGGGTGTTCACCTCGAGGCGGTCGCGCAGCTCGGTCGTGCTCGACAGCAGGTCGAACACCGCGATGCTCGCCCCCACCACCGCAGGGGGCAGCGAGTTCGAGAACAGATACGGGCGCGATCGCTGGCGCAGCAGCGCCACGATCTCGCGGCGCGCCGCGGTGAAGCCTCCGAGCGCCCCGCCCAGCGCCTTCCCGAGCGTGCCGGTGATGATGTCGACACGTCCACGCACGCCGTGCAGTTCGGGCGTGCCGCGGCCGGTGCGCCCGACGAACCCGGTCGCGTGGCACTCGTCCACCATGACCAGCGCGCGGTGGCGCTCCGCCAGCTCGACGATTGCCTTCAAGTTCGCCACCGTGCCGTCCATGCTGAACACGCCGTCCGTGACCACGAGCTTCTGCGGGCAGCCCGCGGCGTCCGCCTCGGCGAGGCAGCGCTCGAGGTCGGTCATGTCGTTGTTCGTGTAGCGCCAGCGCTTCGCCTTGCTCAGCCGGATGCCGTCGATGATCGAGGCGTGATTCAGCTCGTCGCTGATGATGGCGTCCGACTCGCCGAGCAGCGGCTCGAACACGCCGCCGTTCGCGTCGAAACACGCGGCGTAGAGGATCGCGTCCTCGGCGCCCACGAACTCGGCGATGCGCCGTTCGAGGTCGCGGTGCAGGTCCTGCGTTCCACAGATGAAGCGCACGGACGATAGCCCGAAGCCGTGTGAATCGAGCGCCTGGTGCGCGGCGGCCAGCACGGTCGGGTGGCTCGACAGCCCGAGGTAGTTGTTGGCGCAGAACACCAGCACGCGCCGGCCGTCGGCGAGCGTCACCTCCGGCCCCTGTGGCGACGTGATGACGCGCTCGCCCTTCCACAGGCCGGCGTCGCGAATGCGCTGCAGCTCGGCTTCGAGCACTGGCTTCATCGAGTCGAACATGGCGTCTCCTTCATCACGCGAGCCCGAGAGTGACGGCTGCGGGTCACGTCCCGGCGCCGACGGGCGCTCACGTGGTCTGCCCCCACGGCACGAGCACGACCTTGCCGGCCTTGGCGTCTCGCAGCAGGCCGATCGCCTCGTCGAAGCGCTCCATCGGCATGACGTGCGTGATCGCGGGCTTCAACTCGAGCCTACCGGAGCCCAGCAGCTGGTCCATCTGGAACCAGGTGTCGTACATGCGCCGGCCGATGATGCCGTGCACGGTGATGCCCTTGAAGATGACGAGCCGGTTCCAGTCCAGCTCGAACGGTTCCGTGGGCAGACCGAGCATGCTCATGCGCCCGCCCATGCGCAGCGCGCCGAGCCCGTCGCGCACGGCGCTCGGGTGTCCGCTCATCTCCAGCACGCCGTCCAGCATGCGGCCGTTCGTGAGCTGCGAGACGCGCTCCGCCAGGCTCTCGCTCCGCACGTCCACGACCGCGTCGGCGTGCATCGAGCGGGCGAGTTCGAGCCGGTAGGGCGAGACGTCCGACGCGAAGACGTGCGCGGCGCCCGCGGCGCGCGCGACGCCGATCGCGAACAGCCCGATCGGCCCGCAGCCGGTCACCGCGATGCTGCAGCCGGAGAGCGGGCCCGAGAACGCCGTGTGCACGGCGTTGCCGCACGGCTCCATCACGGCCGCCACCTCGAGCGAGATGCCGGCGGGCACGCGCCAGCAGTTCACTGCAGGCACCGCGACGTATTCCGCGAAGCCGCCGTTCACGTCCACGCCGAGGATGCGGGTGTTCTCGCAGACGTGCGCGTTACCCGTGCGGCAGGCGATGCAGTGGTGGCAGACGATGTGGCTCTCGCACGAGACGCGATCGCCGAGCGCGGGCGTGGTGACGCCGTCGCCCCGCTCCACGATCTCGCCCACGAACTCGTGGCCGAGCGTGACCGGCGGCCGGATGCGGCCCTGCGACCAGCGGTCCCAGGACCAGATGTGCAGGTCGGTGCCGCACACCCCGGCGCGCAGCACGCGCAACAGCACCTCGCCCGGGCCAGGACTCGGCACCGCCACCTCGCGGATCTCGGCGCCCGGGGCAGCGGAGGTCTTCACCACGGCCTTCATGGTGCGCGTGCGGATCGGCGGTCGGACGGGTCCTACAGAAGCGGGGCTCGTGGGCGTCATGGACGAAGTACCTGGCGCAGGGCCGATCCGGTGTGCGACCCCTTCGCGCGCGCCAACGCCTCGGGAGTCCCGGTAGCCACGACGCTGCCGCCGTGGTCGCCGCCTTCAGGTCCAAGATCGATCAGGTGATCCGCGCACTTGATGACGTCCAGGTGATGCTCGATGACGATGACCGTGTTGCCGCGCTCGACCAGCGCCTGCAGCACGTCGAGCAACACCCGCACGTCCTCGAAGTGGAGTCCGGTCGTGGGCTCATCCAGCACGTACAGCGTGCGTCCCGTCGCGACGCGCGACAGCTCGGTGGCGAGCTTGACGCGCTGGGCCTCGCCGCCCGACAACGTCGTCGCGGCCTGACCCAGGTGAATATAGCCCAGACCCACATCGCGCAGGGTCTCGAGCTTGCGGCGCAGCACGGGCACGGCGCCGAGGAACTCGAGTCCCTCCTCCACCGTCATCTCGAGCACGTCGGCGATGGAGCGGCCGCGGTAGTGCACCTCCAGCGTGTCGCGATTGTAGCGACGGCCGTGACAGGTGTCGCAGCGCACGTACACGTCGGGCAGGAAGTGCATCTCGATCCGACGCGAGCCGTCGCCTTCGCAGGTCTCGCAACGCCCGCCCTTCACGTTGAACGAGAACCGGCCGGGCCCGTAACTGCGCACCTTTGCCTCGGGCAGGTTCGCGAACAGGTCGCGGATGAACGTGAACGCACCGGTGTACGTGGCGGGATTCGACCGCGGCGTGCGGCCGATCGGGCTCTGGTCGATCGCAACCACCTTGTCCACGTGCTCCATGCCCCTGAGCGCGCGGTGCGCGCCGGGCGAGGCCGTGGAGGTCGGCACCAGCGCGCGCTCGAGCGAGGCGAGTAGGATGTCGTTGACGAGCGTGCTCTTGCCCGAGCCCGAGACGCCGGTCACGCAGATGAACGTGCCGAGCGGGAAGCGGACGTCGACATCCTTCAGGTTGTGCTCGCGCGCCCCGAGCACCTCGATTCCCTTGCCGCTGCCGGGGCGGCGTGCGGCAGGCGTGGCGATGCGCAGCGCGCCGGCGAGGTAGCGGCCGGTGAGCGATGCGGGATCGCGCGTGACCGCGGCGGG
>JAHFBX010000159.1:0-3192 GCA_023249815.1 Candidatus Eiseniibacteriota bacterium | reverse complement strand
GCGCCGGGCCCCAGGTCCACGAGCCAATCCGCGGCGCGCATGGTGGCTTCATCATGCTCCACCACCACGACCGTATTACCGAGATCGCGCAGGCGTTGGAGCGTGGAGAGCAGCCGCTGGTTGTCACGGTGGTGCAACCCGATGCTCGGCTCGTCCAGGATGTAGAGCACGCCCGTCAGCTGCGAGCCGATCTGCGTGGCGAGCCGGATGCGCTGCGCTTCGCCGCCAGCCAATGTTCCTGCGGTGCGGTCAAGCGTCAGGTAGCCGAGTCCCACGTCCTCCAGGAAGCCGAGGCGAGCGCGCACTTCCTTCAGGATCGGCGCGGCGATCGTCTGCTGCCCACCGGTGTACCGAAGCGACTCCGCCGCCGCGCGGGCGCTCGCGACGGACTGCGCGCACCATTCGCCGATGTTCCGGCCGTCCACCTTCACCGCCAGCGTCGCGGGCTTCAAGCGCATGCCGTGGCAATCCGGGCAGGGTGTGGGATTCATGAGCGCGCCAATCGAGCGGCGAACCGCTTCGCTCGTCGTGCTCCGGTAGCGGCGCTCGAGATCGGGAATCACGCCGCGCCACTTGCCCTGGTGCTCCCACACCGAGCCCTTCTTCATGCGGAACTCGTACTTCACCTTCTCCTCGCCCCCGCCGTGGAGCACCAGCTGGCGCGTCTTCGCCGGCAACTTCTTCCACGGCACGTCGAGCGGCACCTTGAACGTGCGCGAGAGCCCGCGGAGGAGCCCCGCCGTCCACGTGCCTCCGGCGTCGCCCATGCTGGAGATGGCGCCCTCGGCGAGCGACTTCGAGGGATCGGGCACGACGCGGTCCGGATCCACGCGCAGCAGCGAACCCAGCCCGTCACAAGTGGAGCAGGCGCCGTAGGGCGAGTTGAACGAGAAGTGCCGCGGTTCGAGTTCGTCCACGGCGGTGCCGCACCTGGGGCACGTGGCGCCCATGCTCATCACCACGTCCGCGGCGTCGTCGCGCGCCACGGTGAGCAGACCGCCGGAAAGGCGCACGCCCGCTTCCAGCGCCTCGGTGAGCCGGGCACGGTTGTCGGGCTCGACCTTCAGCCGGTCCACCACGATCTCGATGTCGTGCCGCTTGTGCCGCGCGAGCTTGGGAGGTTCCTCGAGTTCGACCCAGGCGCCGTCGATGCGGGCGCGCAGGTAGCCCTGCCGGTGCCAGCCCTCGAGTTCCTTCCGGTACTCGCCCTTCCGGCCGCGCACGACGGGCGCCAGCACCGCGACGCGCGCGGAGCGCAACTGCTCGAGCAGCTGGTCCGTCATCTCCTGGACGCTGCGCCGCGCCATCGGCGTGTCGCAGTTGGGACAATGCCTCGCCCCCAGCCGCGAGAACAGCAGGCGCAGGTAGTCGTAGATCTCGGTGATGGTCGCGACGGTCGAGCGCGGGTTCGACCCCGCACCGCGCTGCTCGATGGCGATCGCGGGCGACAGGCCCTCGATCGCGTCCACGTCGGGCTTCTCCATCTGCCCGAGGAACTGCCGGGCGTACGCGGACAGCGATTCGACGTAGCGGCGTTGGCCCTCGGCGTAGAGCGTGTCGAACGCCAGCGAGGACTTGCCCGAGCCGGAGACGCCGGTCAGGACGATGAGGCTCTGGCGGGGCAGCCGGAGCGTCAGGTCCTGGAGGTTGTGCTCGCGCGCGCCGCGCACGACGATGTCGGAGAGGGCGTGAGCACGAACGTCAGAGGCCGCGGGCGTCGAGCGGGTGGTCATGGGCCGGGCGACGATAGCACGCGCCCCGGCCGCGCGCCCTCTCACTCGTAGCGCAGCGCCTCGACCGGATCGAGGCGCGCGGCGCGCATGGCGGGATAGAGCCCGCAGAACACGCCCACGGTCGTGGATACGAAAACCGCCACGAGCACCGAATCCGCCGACACAAACGTCGGCAGCCCGGAGAATGCGCGCACGCCCACGGCGACTGCCGCGCCGAGCGCAATGCCGGCCGCACCGCCCGCGGCCGTCAGCAAGATCGCCTCGAGCAGGAACTGCAGCAGGATCGCGCGCCGCGGCGCGCCCAGCGCCTTACGGATGCCGATCTCGCGTGTGCGCTCGGTGACGGCCACGAGCATGATGTTCATGACGCCGATGCCGCCCACGATGAGCGCGATGGACGAGATGATGAGCATGAGCGCCGAGATACCTCCCGTGATCGCCTGGTAGATCGCGAGCAGCGCATCGTCGCTGAACACTTCGAAGTCGTCCGACCGGTCGCTAGACAGGTGGCGCCGCACGCGGAGCACGGTCCGGATCTGGTGGATCGCGGCCTCGGTCTGGTCCGCGCTCACCGCCGCGGCGTCCAACCATACTTTGCCCTTCTTCGCGAACCACGGCGGCGCGCCCGGACTCGGCGCCCAGTACTTGTCGCCGGCTGTCCAGGGCAGGCAGGCGATGTCGTCCAGGTTGCTGCCCAAGAAGCGACCCTTAGGCACGAACACGCCGATCACCGTGAACGGCACGCCACCCACGTGCACGGAGCGCCCGATCCCGCTGGCGCCGTTGAATAGCGTCTCGTGCGTGTCGCGCCCCAGCACGACGACGCTCGAGCGGCGCTGCACCTCCTCCGTGGTGAAGAAGCGACCGCGCTCCAGGTCGAAGCCGCGCGTGCGCAGGAAGCCATCGTCGGTCCCAAACGTGCTGGTGCCGCGGGTGCTCCGCCTGCCGAAGACGAGGCGCAGGTCGCCCTCGAACAACTTGACCGGCGACACTTCGGCGACGGCCGGCGATTGCGCGAGGATGGCCGCAGCATCGTCCATCGAGAACGGTTGCCTCTTGCGCAGGCTGTCCGGGAAGCCCGTGAAGAATGCTGGGCTCGGCCGAAACGGCCGGATGTAGATGGTGTTGCTGCTGAACGTCTGGATGCCGCGCTCGAACGACCGCCGGAAGCCGTTGATGAGCGACACCATCGCGATGACCGTCGCGACGCCGATCACGATCCCGAGCAGCGCGAGCACCGTGCGCAGGCGGTTCGCGGCGAGCGCGTGCCGCGCGATGCGGAACGTTTCACGGAACAGCGCGGAGAGCTGCATGGCGGCAGGCTCCCGCATCGGTGCGGAGCTGTCGAGCCGGCGCCTCGCGGCCGCTCACTCGTAGCGGAGCGACTCCACGGGATCCAGTCGGGACGCGCGCATCGCGGGGTACAGTCCGAAGAACACGCCGATCACGCCCGAGACGA
>JAHFBX010000158.1 GCA_023249815.1 Candidatus Eiseniibacteriota bacterium | reverse complement strand
CACAGTCCCCGAGCGTGTCGGCGCCTTCGCCACCAACGGCGCCACGCTGGTGCTCGACGTCACCGTGGACGACTACGCCGAGGTCTGGGTGGACGGCGTGCTCGCTCGCATGCTCGGCCAGTCCGGCGGGAGCGTCGTGGCAGGATGGAACACGCCGAATCGCGTGGTCGTCGGGCGCGACGTCCACCCCGGACAGCAGATCCAGCTCGCGCTGTTCGGGATCAACGGTCCGATCTCCGACTCGCCTTCGAACTACATCTGGATCCGCTCCGCAAGGCTCGAGTTCCACCGCTCGGACGCGGTACCGCTCGCGCTGGCCGGGGGCCCGCTCGAGCTGCTGCGCCAGGACCCCTCGCTGGACGCGCTCGTCCGTGGCGATGCCCGTGTCGAGAAGCTGGCGGACGGCTTCCAGTTCACCGAAGGCCCGGTGTGGGATCCGGTCGGCGCGCTCTTGTTCAGTGATCCCAACACGAACGTGATCTACCGCTACGACTCCTCGCGAGGCGTGAGTGTGTTCCGCGAGCGCAGCGGCTACGACGGCGCGGACGTCGGACGGCTGCACCAGCCCGGGAGCAATGGCCTGACGTTCGACCCCCAGGGCCGGCTCACCGCGGCTGAACACGGCAACCGCCGCGTCACGCGCACCGAGCCGGACGGGAAGCTCACCGTGCTCGCCGACCGCTACGAGGGCAAGCGGTTGAACAGCCCGAACGACCTCGTCTACTGCTCGGATGGCGCGCTCTACTTCACCGATCCGCCGTTCGGGCTGGCAAGAGTCTACGACGACCCCGCGAAGGAGTTGGATTTCTCGGGTGTGTTCTGCTTGAAGGACGGCAGGCTCTCGCTGGTGAGCAAGGACCTGCGCGGGCCGAATGGTCTCGCGTTCACGCCCGACGAACGCTGGCTCTACGTCAGCAACTGGGACGAGAAGGCGAAGATCATCATGCGCTACGCCGTCGAGCCCGATGGCTCGCTGCGCGATGGCAAAGTGTTCTTCGACATGACGAGCGCGCCGGGCGCCGAAGCGCTGGACGGGCTCAAGGTGGACGAACGCGGCGACGTGTACGCGTCGGGCCCCGGCGGCGTGTGGGTGATCTCGCCGGCAGGTCGCCACCTGGGCACGCTGCGGCTGCCCGAGCTTCCCGCCAACTTCGCGTGGGGGGACGCGGACGCCAGGGCGCTGTATTTCACGGCAAGAAACGGCCTCTACAGACTGCGGCTCAGCGTGTCAGGAGCGGGCGCCGCATGGACTGCAGCACGCCCTGCAGCACGAGCAGCGCGGTGAGCGTGACCAGGATGCTCGGCGCCGCCGGCAGGTCCAGCGACACCGAGAGCAGCAGGCCCACGACGCTGGCCACGAACGCGAACGCCCAGCCCACGAACAGCGCGAGGCCGGTTCGCCTCGTGGCCAGCACGCCGGCCACCGCGGGGATGACGAGGAAGCCGAACACGAGCAGCACGCCGGCAATCTGCACGGCCGAGGTCACCACCAGGCCGAACGTGGCGTAAAACAGGAAGTCCCACAGAAACACGCGCCGGCCGCGTGCACGCGCGCCCTCGGGGTCGTTCGTGATCTCGAGGAACGGCTTGCGCAGCCAGACATGCACAGCACCCACCCCGGCGTAGAGCGCGGCGACGATCGCGATGTGCCTGGGAGCCACGGTGAATAGCGAGCCCACGAGCGTGTCCTTCAGGTGCTCCGCCCCGCTCGGCGACTTCTCGAGCAGCAGGAACACGAGCGCCTGCGCGGTCGCGAACACGATGCCGATGAACGCCTCGAGCGGCGCGTGCCGGGCGCGGCCGCGGAGCCACGCGAACAGCGCCGCCCCAACCAGCGTCATGCCGAGCGCCAGCAGGTAGCCGCCCCACTCGTCGTGCTCGTGCCCCAGCGCCACCGAGAGCGCCACGCCGAGCGCGGCCATCTGGGCGAGTGCCAGGTCCACGAACAGCACGCCGCGGCGCACGATGTGGAAGCCCAGGTAGGCATGAATGCCGGCCAGCACGAGCGCGGCGAGCGCCGCCCACCGGAAGAACGGGAGTTGGAGTGCGTCGAGCATCAGCGGCCTCCCGCGAGCGACGCGAGCAGCTCGTCGAAGTGCTTGAGGTAGCTGTCCGCCGTGATGTCGGCGCACGATGTGGCCTGCACGACCGAGCGCACGCCGGCCTCCCGTTCCAGGAACTTCGCGCCATCGCTCGAGAAGTACGGTTCCTGGATGAGCAGCGTTACGTGACGCGCCTTGGCCTGGTTCACCAGGTCGGCCAGGTGCCGCGCCGTGGGCGGGATGCCGGGAACGGGCTCGACCGTGTCCACCACCTCGAGGCCGAACGCGTCCGCGAAGTAGCTCCACGAACGGTGATACGTGAACACGACGCGCGACGGCAGCTTCGTCGCGGCGTCGGCGTTCCGCTTCCACGTGGCTTCGGCCCGGGTTGCGAACGCGGCGGCGTTCGCGCGATAGGTCGCGGCGTTTGCCGGATCGGACGTGGCGAACGCCTCGGCGATGTTCCGCGCCACGGCGGCGGCGTTGCGCGGATCGAGCCAATAGTGCGGGTTCCCGAACGGGTGCACGTCGCCCATCGACGCGTCCACCTTGCCGGCGGGCTTCTCCAGCACGTTCACGCCCTGCGAGCAGTCCACGAGCTTGAGCCGGGAATTGCGTGAGCCTTCGACGATGGCGTCGGCCCACTGGTCGAGTCCGAGCCCGACGCGCAGGAAGAGTTGCGCGCGCGACACCTTCACCATGTAGCTGGGGAGCGCTTCCACGCGGTGCGGGTCCGACGTGGGTCGCGCGATCGCGAACACCTCGACCGGGTCACCGCCGACATTCGCCGCGATGGACGCGAGATCATTGATGGATGCCGCCACGCGGAGCTTCGCGGCGGCGGGGGTTCCGGCGAGCGCGAGCAGCGCCACCGCGACGAGAATACGATTGCGGAGCATGTCGCCTCCCTAGAACTGGTGGGCCTTGTGCGGCCCCATGGAGAAGATGGCGCGCAGCGTGAGCGCCTGGATCGGATCGGGATCGGCGGTGGCGCCGGCCGGCCGCGCTGGCTGGGTGCGCCGCCAGTCGACGCGGAACGCGGTGGTCTCCTCCATGAGCGCCAGGCCGGCGAACAACCCCACCGAGTACTGCGTGCCGCCGGGTGCGGCGGGATCCTCGAAGGTCTCGAACGAGGCGCCGGCGTTGTAGCGCTGCGCCCAGTTGTAGTCGGCGAAAACGTACCCGCCCGTGCCGCGCGTGGTCGCGAGCGTGTAGCGGGCCTGCGGCCCGTCCCAGTCCGCGTCGTCTCGGCTCACGTGCAGGAACTCGCCCTGAACGAGCCAGTAGGCGTTCGCACCGGTCCACAGCTTGGCCTTCGCGTCCGCGCCCACGACGCGCGTGCGCGCCTGGGCCGCGACGTTGCGCGTGCCCTCGGTGCCGCTCACCCCGAGCTCGACGCCCGAGCGGTCGCCTGCAGGCACGAACGCCGTGAGGCGCACCAGCCATGCCGCTCGCGGCTCGAGCGCGCTGTCCCCGTTCTCGGGATCCTGGTTCAGCGGGTCGTTCGGCGATTGCGTCGCGCGGCGCACTGACCGGAACGCGTCGCCCTGCAGCACGTCGGCGCTCGCCGTCACGGACAGCGTGCCGGGAAGTGGCACGCGCCATGACGCGTCGAGGCCCGTGTCATTGAACGACTCCTCGCCCGGCAGGTACGCCGCGAGCACGCCGAAGCGTTCCGCGAATGGATACTGGTGCGGGTGCGCGGCGTTCAGCCGGCCGAAGCCGGCGCGATACTTCCCGCCCTTGAGCGCGATGTCTCCGGGAAGGCCTCGCTGGAGCAGGAAGAAACCCTCCTCGACACCCGCCTCACCCGAGGCGAACGACAGCGTGAACGTGCCGCGGGCGTACGGGTTCAGGGCGGCGTCCAGGACCAGCTCGGTCTCGCCCGCGTTGAACACGGGCCGCTGGCGCGAGTCGCTCGCGCCGTCGTCCGTCCAGGTGATCGCGGGCTGGCCGATCACGGAGATGTCGGGGTTCGTGACGCCGGCGTGTGCGAAGCGCGCGGGTGCGAGCCCCAGCACGAGCAAGACGGCAAGCCATGGCTTGCGCATGGGAATGCCTCCCGGGTGGATCAGGGGTCGGCGCGCGGGCGCGCGCCGTGGACGTGAGTGCGGGGAGCCTCGGGCTCCCGGTTCTCGTCAGCCCCGGGGAGGAGCGCGCGGCGCCGATGCCGCGCCGCGATGCGCGACCCGGGCGGCCGCGGCGACGACGGGCGCGAACTCGCGCTCGCGCACGACGGGCGCAGGGCTCGCAGGCGCCTGGTCGCCAAGCGGCAGCACGTGCAATCCCGCGCACGTGCAATTGTCGTCTCGCTGGCCGGGAACATGGCCGTCGGAGACACAGCCTTGATCCGCGAGATGGTGCCGCGCGTCGGCCGCCTCGCCCGCCACGAGCGTGACGAGCAGGCACAGCGCGCCCACGGCACGAGGGTCGCGGAACAATCGGCGCAGGATCTGCAGCATGCGCGAAGGGTGCGGGTGCTTAGGCCGCGCGGTCAAGCGCGTGGCGCCGAGCGCGGGTCCGCGGCGTCCCGGGCGCAGGCGTCTCGCGCCCGCACGGGGCCCGGCGCGTCGGGGCCTTACAGCCGCTCGACGAACTCCCCTGTGCGGGTGTCCACCTTCACGCGGTCGCCCTCTTCGATGTAGGGCGGCACTTTGATCTCGAGCCCGGTCTCGAGCAGCGCGGGCTTCGACGTGTTCTGCACGGCGGCGCCCTTGATGTTCGGCGTCGTCGCCTTGACCGCCAGTTCCACGAACATCGGCGGCTCGATGCCCACGACGCGGCCCTCGAAGTACTCCGCGGTGATGGTCATGCCGTCGGTCAGGTAGCCGGCGTTCTCGCCCAGGACGGCGGCGGACAGCTCGATCATCTCGTACGATTCCGTGTTCATGAAGTGGTACAGGTCGCCGGCCTTGTAGCTGAACTGGAGCTTGTGTTCGTCGAGCACGGCCCGCTCGAGCTTGTCGTCGGTGCTGAAGCGCACCTCCTGGTTGGAGCCGCTCTCGATGTTGACGAGCTTGGCCTGCACGAACCCGCGCAGGTTTCCGGGCGTGCGATGCATCACGGTCGCGACGCGATGCGGCTTGCCGTTGTAGAGCACCAGGGTGCCCACCTTGAGCTGGGTGGCTGAAAGCACGACGGACTCCTGTGGTTCCGGAAGGGGCGGCGCCCGGGGGTCAGGCCCTGAAGACTCCCCACGACGAATGCGGCGAGCGATTGTGCCCGATGAACGCACGGGGGTCCAGTGGCTTCGAACGCTCATGGCGGGGGCGGAGCGCCGTTCGGCCTTGCTCCGCCCCCACGCGACCTGACGAGTCTTGGTGTCGTCCGGCCTTTCGCCGCGCCGGCGCTCGTGCCCGGACTCACATCTGCTTCTTGGACCGGTATCGCACGAAGTCCCCGGCCTTGGCCCCCTCCGAACCTTCACTGGCCTCGCAGCGGGCGGACTTCTCCTTCACGTCCACCACGCGCACGTGGCCGATCGAGCGGGTCTCCACGTCCACCGTGTCCCCGCTCGCGGGATCCACAAGCACCTCGCCGCGCGACAGGAGTTCGAGTTGCATGCCACTGCGCAGCCCGAGATCCTCGCCGCCGATGACCCACACGCTCCTGCCGTCCGCTCGTGCGACCGACGTTTGGAACGGACGGTCCTCGAGCTGCGTTGCGACGTAATGCGCCGCCTTTGCGGCACAGACCTTGATGGCATCGGTCAGCACGGCTTCCCGTTTGTCGGACGACTTCGCACCCACTCCACCGATCAGCGGCAGCCGCCGCCCGACCAGCCCGCCCACCGCGCCGCCCCAGTCCATGGTCTTCTCCGAGGCGGTGCCATCGACGATGACGTCGAAGAGCACGTCGGCAGTCTCCATGTCGACGACCTGGACATTGATGCGACAGAACGCCACCTTGCCGCCCACGGCGATGCCACCGAGCGCGGCGCCGGCAGTCCCAAGCACGCCAGCCCCGAGCTTGATGCTCTTCACGTCCTTCTCGGGATTCGTCTCGATCACCATCGCGCGAACGCCGTAGCTGGCGCCCCGGATGTTGCCGATGCGAACCGCGGAGCGCTTGCTCACCCGCCCGCCCGCCCCTGCATCCTGTTCGCCCATGGCCGCCTGCAATGCGACATCCCGGTCCACGATGCGGAAGCGGTGCGTCGCGCCCAGGGCAGCGCGCACGATGGGCTTGACCACGGGGTTCATGCGATCGGCGGCGAAGCGCTCGTCCGCGCCCACGTCATCAGCCGGAAGGAACATGCGCATCTCGCGCATGATCTTGCCTACCTCCGTGGTGGCCTCGGGAAGTTCCTGCTGCTTCGACTCCGCGTCCGCGAGAACCGCCAACGACGGACGAAAGCCCGCGTACTCCGAGAACTGCACAGTGAGCCAGTGCCTGTCCTCGAGTTGCGCGGGGTCGCCGTTGAGCGATACCCGGGACTCGGCCTTCTTGGGATGCTGAAGGAAGGTCGCGTGCCACTCCGTCTGGGCCGAGGCCGCGCCCGTCACCCCGCAGGCTGCGAAGCTGACGAACAGCGCGATCGAGCTGATCTTGCGTGTCATGGGAGTGCTCCTGGGCCAAAGGGTCCGGCCACCCGCCGGCGAGTGCTGCAGGACGCTGGAATCGTCGCGCGGTATGCTGGTTGGCATCCTCGATGCGCCGCGACTGGATCCCTTCCATGCACCCCATCCGTAGCTGCTGGACGCGACGCGTAACGAAGCTTTTCTTCGCCGCGAGCGGGTGGGCGTTGGCGACGGCCGTGGCGTGCGCTGGCCCGGCAACCGGCTCCCCGGCCGCCGCCGGCGCGCCGGCG
>JAHFBX010000157.1 GCA_023249815.1 Candidatus Eiseniibacteriota bacterium | reverse complement strand
TGGCCCCAGTCCACGTTGGAGTCGTTCACGATCCACTGGCCGCGTTCGGGCCCGCCGGCGAGCACGTTGTAGAACGACAGGTGCCATGGCGAGTGCGCCGCGGTCTCGACCGCCTCGGCGCGCGCCAGCGCCACGGCGGCACGTCGCCAGCCCGCCGCGTCGGCACGTCTTCCGGACGCGATCGCGCCGAAGCACACGGCGAGCGCGGGCACCATGGGGAGCACGTAGCGGATCCCGACGCCCAGCCGGCCGACGAAGATGCCAATGGCGAGGAACAGGATCGCGAGCGACAGCGGCCACATCATTCGCCGCCACGGTGGCCGTCGGCGGATCGCATAAGCCACCAGCAACACCACCGCCGCGAGGAACCCGACCGGCCACTTCACCGCCAGCCCCACGGGGAAGTAGGCGAGCGGCGCCTCGGCGTGGATGCGCCCCAGCAGGTAGCTCGGGGTGGCACTCGCCTGGGACTCCACGGCCTGCCGATCGAAGCCCAGCACGTATTCATTCGGGAGCGGCAGCCGCAAAGCGGGCATCGCCTTGTGGACGGCCTGGAACGCCCTGGACTCGAACGACCACGTGCCGAACGGCGTCAGGGACGGATGACCGAGATACCCGACCTGGAGTGCCAACAGCGCGGCGGGCGCCATGAGCACGTATCCGACGATCGCGCGCCGCACGTGCCGCACGCGCTTCGCCGCGAGCTGGGCGAGCAGGAGCACCAGGAGCAGCGGCACCAGGAACACCGCGGTGAACCGCACGTTGAACGTGAACCCCACCGCGAGCGCGGCCCACAGCCAGTCGCGCCAGCGCCCGCGCGTGACGAACACCTGCCAGGTGAAGAGCGAGAGCGTGAACGCGAGCGCCGTGGGCACATCGAGCGTCACCACGCCGGCATGCGCGAGCAACTCGGGCGCGAACGCGAGGAACGCCACCGAGACGAGCGCCCCGCGCGGGCCCCATAGCCGTCTCGACCAGCGCCAGGCGACCACCAGCAGCAGAGCGGAGAGCAGTACGATCACGCTGCGCCCGGCGACGTAGATGCGCTGGTAGCGGTCGGCGTTCTCGCGCATGAACGCAATGCCCACCTCGCCCTGCTCGCCGTAGCCGAGCGCCGAATCGGGCGGCACGCGAGCGCCCGCGGCGAGCGCCGCGAAGCCGGCCATGGCCTTGACGAGCGGCGGGTTCACAGCGGACACACGCAGTTCGCCGCGCGAGGCGGCGAGGATGCCGGCGGGGAGATGGAAGCTCTCGTCGAACGTGACGCTCTGCCGGACCGCGCCCCACACCGCGAGCGTCACGTGCGCGGCCACGAGCAGCGCCAGCCACAGCCGCTCGTGCGGAACGCTCCGGCGGCTCGCGCCCGCGGCGGCCGGCGGGACCGGCGCGCGGCCCTTCCTCGGGGCGCGGGGAGTGCGGGTGGTCACGCGGGCGACCCCGGGCCGCTCACGTCCGCCGCACCATCACGATGGTGACGTCATCCTCGAACGGCGCGCCGTCACCGAACGCCTGGAGCTTCGCGGTGAGATCGGTCACCGCATCCTCCGACGGCATGTCGGCGGCGGAGCGCAGCCAATCCCCGAGCCGTTCGAGCCCGAAGATCGTGCCGCTCGCGTCCTCGCGCTCGATGACGCCGTCCGTGTAGGCCACGAGGCTCGCGCCACGGTCCACGTGCACGAAGCCCAGCTTGTACGAGGCGCCGGGGTCGGGCCCGAGCAGCATGCCGCCGACCTGAAGCTCGCCTACGCCGCGCGAATCGAGCAGCAGCGGCGGCGGGTGCCCGGCGTTGATGTAGGACAGGTTCCCGTTCCGTTCCAGCTCGCCGAAGAACAGCGAGATGAAGCGCGACGTGAGCCCGCTCTGGTGGATGACGCGGTTCAGTCGCTCGATCATGCGCGGCACCTTGAGGTCGCGCTCGACGCCCATGCGCAGCCCGGTCGCCACGTCGCGCGCCTGGAGCGCGGCGGGCAACCCGTGCCCGGACGCGTCGGCCACCGCGAAGCCGAGTGTTTCCCCGTCCACCGAGAAATAGTCGTAGAGGTCACCGCCCACCGAGTGCGCCGGCGTGCTCGCGGCGAACACGTCGAAGCCGGCGAAGTCGCGCCGGCCGGGGGGCAGCAGCGACAGCTGGATGGTGCGCGCCTGCTCGAACAGGTCTTCGAGCCGACCGCGCTCGAGCCGCTGCCGCACCGCGTAGACGATGGACGTAAGCGCGGAGAGCAGCTCGGCGCGCGTGGGCACGGCGCGCACACCGTCGGGCGCGCTCGTGAACACCGCGATGAGCGGGCCGTCGAGCGTGCCCACCGCGAACAGCCCGGTGCGGCCCGCGGCCGTGTCGCCCACCCAGGGCAGTTCGCGGATGCCGGCGTCGCCCGCGGCGTGGAGCCGCGTGGCCAGTTCGTCGCACAGGTCGGGCCTCGCCTCGCCGTAGCGCCTGGCCGCCGCGATCCGGCGCGACTTGCGCTCGTAGAGATGCACCGCGACCAACCCCAGCGAGCCGCCCAGGTGCTCGAGCAGCCGCGGCGCCAGCCGGGCGGCGAACCGCTCGCGCGTGCGCGCGCGCTCGCTGCCGGCGAACGCCAGCTCGATCTTTCGATAGAACGCCTTGGATTCGATCATGGGGGAGCGGTCTCGGGCCGCGCAGCGTACGCGGGCCCGAGGCCGCGGGAAAGTGGCCGGAATGCGCGAACGACTAGGGGAAGATGCCTCGCACCTGGGTCGCCTCGAGCACGCGTTGCACAGCCAGCACGTAAGCGCCGCCGCGCAGGCTGCAGCGGTGCTTCTTCGCCATCTCCGACGACGCCAGGTACGCGCGCCGCATGTACACCTCGAGGCGTCGGTCCACCTCGTCCTCGTCCCAGAAGAACGTGTAGGAGTCCTGCACCCATTCGAAGTAGCTCACCGTCACGCCACCGGCGTTCGCGAGGATGTCGGGAATCACGGTGCGGCCGCGCTTGAACAGGATGTCGTCGGCGAGCGGCGTGGTGGGCCCGTTCGCCGCCTCGGCGACGATCTGCGCTTGCACCTTGGAGGCGTTCTCGCCCGTGATCTGGTTCTCGAGCGCGGCCGGCACGAGGATGTCCACGGGCAGCTCGAGCAGCTGCTTGTTCGTCACCGGCTTGCCGCCCGGGAACGTCTTGAGGCTGGCGCCCTTCTTCTTGTGGGCCGCGAGCGCCCTGGGGTCCAGGCCCTTCGGTTGGTACACGCCGCCCTTCGAGTCGCTCGCCGCGACGATGCGCGCGCCCTCTTCGTGGAGCAGGTCGGCGAGGTGGCTGCCGGCATTGCCGTAGCCCTGGATGGCCACCGTGGCGCCCTTCAACTTCATCTTCCGTTCGCGACAAGCTTCGCGCAGCGTGAACTGCACGCCGCGCGCGGTGGCGCGGTCGCGGCCCTTCGAGCCGCCGAGGGCCACGGGTTTGCCCGTGACGACGCCCAGCGTGGTGGCGCCCTTCGTCATGCTGTAGGTGTCCATGATCCACGCCATCGTCTGCGAGTCGGTGTACACGTCCGGCGCGGGGATGTCCTGCCCGGGGCCGATCAGGGGCAGGATCTCGCTCGTGTAGCGGCGCGTCAGCCGTTCGAGTTCCCCCTTCGAGAGCGTGTGCGGATCCACCTTCACACCGCCCTTGCCGCCGCCGAACGGCAGGTCGAGGCACGAGCACTTCCACGTCATCCACGAAGCCAGCGCCTTGACCTCATCGAGATTCACATCGGGGTGGAAGCGGATGCCGCCCTTGGCCGGACCGCGAGACATGTTGTGCGCCACCCGGTATCCGATGAATACCTTGTACGTGCCGTCGTCCATGCGCACGGGGATGCTCACGGTGAGGCAGCGCTTCGGCGTGCGCAGCACATCCTGCATGCCGAAGTCGATCTCGAGCCGGTCCGCAGCCAGCTGGAAGTAGTGCTGCGCGATGTCGAACGGGTTCAGGTTCTCGCGGGACATCAAGTCCTCCCGGGTGCGGTGGAGTCGGCGAGCGCCTCGTAGGCGAAGCGTACATTCTCGGCGTGAACGTCATTCATCGCGTGGGGAGCATCCTTGCCCACGTACTCCATGCGCGCGAGTTGCTCGCGCGTGTCCTCGAGGTCGAGCCCCGCTTGGAACGCGCGGCCCACTCCCGCCTCGAGGTGCAGCAGATAGTCCATGTCGCGCAGCAACCGCCGGTAACCCGCGGTGCGGCCATGCGCGAGCGGTCCGTGGCCAGGCACCACGACACGCACGTCCTCCTGCTCGAACAACCAGTGCAGTGTCTTGAGACTCCCGCGGTACACCCAGGGTGGCGAGTCCAGCCACGGGATCTCGATGTCCGAGAGCAGGTCCCCCGCCGCGAGGATGCCGCGCTCGGGCAGCCACAGCGCGAGATGGTTGCCATTGTGCCCCGGGGTGTCGTACGTGACCACGGAAAACGGTCCGAGGCGCACCGCGGCCGTGCCATGCGCGGTGAGCCGCGGCGCGAACGGCCGGAACGGCTGCGGCAGCCGCTCGCCCTGTTCCGTCACCCAGCGCTCGGCCGCTTGTGCCACGGCCCCGGCTTCGCGCTCGAGCTCGTCCGCGAATCCCGAGTGCGCGAACGTCAGCGCGCCCGGGAACCATGGCATCCCGAGCACGTGATCCCAGTGAGGGTGCGTGAACGCGAGTGCCACGCGCTCGAACCGCGGCGCCGACTCCGAGACCGCGGCGACCAGATCGTCCAGCTCGCTCGGCAGCACACCGGGATCCACGAGCAGCGCGTGGTCGTCGGCGGTGAGCACGAGCGAGTTCATGTCCTGGCAGCGGCTCGTGCGCACGCGAATGCCGGGCTCGAGCGTGGTCCACGCGCTCACGGACGCCCTCCAGCGAAAAGCTCCGCGCCCCGGCGATGGGGGCGGAGCCTCGGTCGGTGGCCTGGGAGCGTGCGGATCACGGTTCGGTCGGCACGTGGATCGTGCCCGCCACGATCAAAGCCTGAAGCGAGTCGACTTTCGCCTTCACGGCGTCCGGGATGAGCGTCCGGTTGCGGTCGTCGTGCACCCAGGTCACGCCCTGGTCGCCGAGGCCGAACTCGTGCACGCCGGGCTTCCACTCTCCGGACTTCACCTGGCGGATGGTCTCGAGCACCGCGATGTCCACCCGCTTCACCATCGAGGTGAGCACCACACCGGGCGCCTCGTCGTACTGATCCGAATCCACGCCGATCGCGAGCTTCTTGAGCTCGCGCGCCGCCTCGAACACGCCGAGCCCGGTCGAGCCCGAGGCGTGGAAGATGATGTCGGCGCCCGCGTGGTATTCGCTGAGTCCCAGTTCCTTCCCCTTCGTGGGGTCCTTGAACGCGGCGCCCGTCGTGCCCGCGTACTTCACGATCACGTTCGCGCGTGGGTTCACGGCCTTGACGCCCGCCACGAATCCCGCCTGGAACTTGCGGATGAGCGGGATCTCCATGCCGCCGACGAAGCCCACCTTGTTCGTCTTCGTGAGCAACCCGGCGAGCGCGCCGACCAAGAAGCTGCCCTCCTCCTCGCGAAACTTGAGCGCGGCCAGGTTCGGCGGCAGTTCATCACCCGGCGTGACCGTGTAGTCCACGCACGCGAACTTCTGGTTCGGGAACTCGCGCGCCAGCGCCTTGATGTCGTCGGTGAACAGGAATCCCACGCCGAACACGAGCCTCGCCTCGCCCGCGGCGAGCTGGCGCAGCTGCGCCTCGCGGTCGGAGCCCTCGCTCGTCTCGAGCGTCGTGAACGTGACGCCCAACTCCTGCTGCGCCCGCTCGAGGCCCTCGTAGGCCGAGTCATTGAAGCTCTTGTCGCCACGCCCGCCGATGTCGAACACCAGGCCGACTGGGAACGCTGCCGTCGCCGCGGCGTCCTGCTTCGCGGGCTTAGCGCACCCGGCGGCGGCGAGCAGCAACAGTGCGGCGAACGCGCGGACGAGCGGCGAACGGCTTGGCATGGGGTTCTCCCGTGGATTCGGACGCGGGCTTCGCCCGGCGACCCAGGTCGTAACAGCGGCGGCAGCGCGCTTCGTAGATCTCGGCGCCGCCCACCACGACGCGGCCGCCGCGCTGCACCTTGCGATACGTGCGATTCGCCGGCGCGCCGCACACGACACAAATGGCGAGCGTCTTCGTGATGTATTCCGCGACGGCGAGCAGCTGCGGCATGGGCTCGAACGGCTGGCCGAGGTAATCCTGGTCGAGCCCCGCCACGATGACACGCTTGCCCATGCGGGCGAGCTTCTCGCACACCTCGACCAGGCCCTTCCCCAGGAACTGGCCTTCGTCGATACCGATGACCTGCGCCTCGTGCGCGTGGCGCAGCACGTCGGCGGCACTCTTCACGGCGCGCGACGGGATGCGCAGCTCGCTGTGGGAGACGATCGCATCACGAGCGTAGCGGTCGTCGATGCCCGGCTTGAAGATCTCGACGCGCTGGCGGGCGATCTGCGCGCGTCGCAGGCGGCGGATGAGCTCCTCGGTCTTGCCGCTGTACATGCTCCCGACGATGACTTCGATCGAGCCGGTGCCGGGAAACGTGCGGGAGGGTTCGCTCATGGGACGCGGGACGCTACGCGTGCGGCGCAGGGGGCGTCAATGGCCAAGCGCCGGCGCTCTGCCCTTCACGAGCGGGCCGCGTTCGGCCCACACTGCGGCCTGACCGAGCGGGTTCCGGTGCCTCGGCGGCTGCGTCTGGCCGCCCGGCGGCGCCTCGCCTGGGTCACCCACCGTCGCACGGTCGTGCGAGGAGACGATGGACCACGTCGTCGAAGCCAGGGTCGCGATCTACGCTCACTTCGCCGCGACGGGGGTTCGTCCAAGCGTGGACGAACTGGCGACCCGTCTTCGTACCGATGCATCCGCGGTGCGTGACGCATTCCAAGTGCTGCG
>JAHFBX010000156.1 GCA_023249815.1 Candidatus Eiseniibacteriota bacterium | reverse complement strand
GTGCTCGACCAGGCGGCGCGCCGCCTGCGGCCCGCGGAGTTCGCGTGACGCACGCCGTGGTGAGCGACGTGCACGCGAACCTCGAGGCGTTGGACGCCGTACTCACGAGCGCCACCGAACGTGGCGCCGACGACCTCGTTTGCCTCGGCGACTTCGTGGGCTACGGCGCATCGCCGAACGAATGCGTCGAGCGGTTGCGCCCGCGCATCGAGACCGCCGTGCTCGGGAACCACGACCAGGCGGTGTTCGATCCGTCGTGGCTCGACAACTTCAACGACGAAGCGGCCGCCGCCGCGCGCTGGACCGCGACCACGCTGAGTCGCGGGCACCTGGACTACCTGCGCGCGCTGCCGTTCTCGGTGCCGTGGCGCGGCGCGCGCCTCGTGCACGCCTCGCCCGCCGAGCCCGGGGCGTGGAACTACGTGTTCACGCCGCACGAGGCCGTGGTGGAGATGGACGCGTGCGAGGAGCCCGTTTGCCTCGTCGGGCATTCGCACTACCCGGGCACGTTCGAAGTGAACGGCCGGCGCGCCGTGTACACGCGCGACCCGCGCATCGCGGGCCGGCGCGACCGCCGCTACCTGATCGTCGTGCCGAGTGTCGGCCAGCCGCGCGACGGCGACCCGCGCGCCGGCTACCTGCTGTGGGACGACGAGGCGTGGACGTTCGAGCACGTGCGGCTGGAGTACGACCTGGAGCGCGCCATCGAGCGCATCGAGCGGGCGGGCCTGCCGCGCGCGCTGGGCGAGCGCCTGCGCTGGGGGGAATAGTGGCCCGCGCGTCGACGCTCGATCACTGGGAGTCCTATTGGAAGGGACACCGCCAGGACATCCACGACACCTATTCCACGGGAGGACGACTCGTGCGCGAGGTGCTGGCGGACGGTCCCGTGGAGGGCCGGCTCGTGCTCGAGATCGGCGCCGGCTCGGGGCGCGACCTGCTCGAGCTGGCTCGCCAGGGCGCGCGCGGGCTCGTGCTCGACTATTCGCCGGCATCGCTCGCGCTGGTGAGGCAGCAGGCGGAAGGTCTCGGCATCCCGGTGATGCTCGTGCAGGCGGATGCCACGCGCATGCCGTTTCGCGACGGCGCCATCGACGTGTCGTTCCACCAGGGGCTGCTCGAGCATTTCCGCGACCCCCGGCCGCTGATCGCCGAGAACGCGCGCATCACGCGGCGGGGGGGCCGCGTGCTCGTGGACGTGCCGCAGGCCTGGCACCTGTACACGCTCATGAAGAAGCTGCTGATCCTGTTCAATCGCTGGTTCGCGGGCTGGGAGACCCAGTTCACCGTGCCGCAGCTCGAACACCTCGTGCGCGAGTCCGGGCTCGAGGTGGTGCGTACGTACGGCGACTGGATGGTGCCCGGGCTGTGGTACCGCGTGACGCGCGAGATGCTGAAGCGCGGGCTCGGCGTGCGGCTGCCGCTCCACCCGCGCGGTCCCGCGACGTGGTCCCGCGCCTGGGAGGGCTGGCGCGCGTGGCTGCGCGGCAGGCGCTGGGCGCTCCACAGCTGTCACGTCATCGGGACGGTCGGGCGCCGGCCGTGAACCGCCGATGATGCGGCGCCTGCTGGCGATCAACTTTCGCGATCCGGCGCACCCCGAGGCAGGGGGCGCCGAACTGCATCTGGAGCACGTGCTCGCGGAGGCGGTGCGCCGCGGCTGGGACGTGACCTGGCTCGCGGCGGGGTTCGCGGGCAGTGCTGCCGCGGCGGAACACCGCGGTATGCGTATCGTTCGCCGCGGCACGTGGTGGAACTTCAACCTGGTCGTGCCGGGCGTGCTGCGCCGGGAGTTCTCGGGCCGCACGCGTCCCGACCTGGTCGTGGAGGACGTCAACAAGGTGCCGTGCTTCACGCCGTGGTTCACGGATACGCCGGTCGCGGTCGTGGTGCCGCACCTGTTCGGCACCACGGTGTTCCGCGAGGCGAACGCGCTCGTCGCGTGCTACGTGCTGGCGCTCGAGTCGCTGATCCCTGCGGCGTACCGGAACTGCCGCTTCGTCGTCATCTCGGAGAGCACGCGCGACGACGTGGTCGCGCGCGGCATCCCCGCCGCGCAGGTCAGCGTCGTCCACTGCGGCCTCGACCACGATCGATACCGCGCCGATCCCGCGACGCCGAAGGCCGCGCGCCGCACGGTCACGTTCGTGGGGCGACTGCGGCGGTACAAGGGACTCGACTGGGTGCTGCAGGCACTGCCGGCGGTACTCGCCTGCGTGCCGGACGCGCGGCTCGAGATCATCGGCGATGGCCCGCACATGGAGGCGCTCCGGCGCCAGGTCGAGCGGACGAGACTCGAGGAGAGCGTCGAGTTCCTGGGGTTCCTTCCCGCTGACCGCAAGGTGGAGCGGCTGCGCGCGTCATGGGCCGTGCTGCAGCCTTCGCCCAAGGAGGGCTGGGGGCTCACCGTCGTCGAGGCCTCGGCGTGCGGCACCGCGGTGATCGCGACCGACGCGCCGGGCCTGCGCGACTCCGTCCGGCGCGACGAGACGGGGCTGCTCGTGCCGTACGGCGACGTCCGCGGGCTAGCGGACGCCATCGTGCGCGTGCTCACGGACGCGCCGCTGCGCGAGCGTCTCGAACGCGGGGGACTCGAGTGGGCGTCGCGCTTCCAGTGGCCCGACTGCGGCCGGCGTTCGATGGACGCGCTGCTCGGCGAGGCGTCCGCGTGAGCCCGGGCCGTTCGCCGCGTGCGGTGGTACTCCTCGCCGTCAAGGTGCTGGTGAGCGTGCTGTTGTTCGCGTGGGCGTTCCGTCGCGTGCGCTGGGATGCGATCGGTCCCGTGCTCGTGCACGCGACACCCCCCTGGATCGCGGGCGCCGCTCTCTTGCTGCTCACGAGCCACCTGCTCGCCTCGTACCAGTGGAGCCGGTTGCTGCGCACATCGGGCGTGAAACTGCCGTTGTGGAAGGTCATCGCCTACTACCACGTCGGATTGTTCTTCAACAATTTCCTGCCGGCGAACGTGGGCGGCGATCTCGCGCGCACGCTCGACATCGCGCGTTCGGGTTCGTCGCGGCCCACCGCGCTCGCCACCGTGTTGCTCGACCGCCTGATCGGCACCGTGGCGCTCGGCGTCGTGGCGGTCGTGAGCACCATCCCCGCGATCGATCACTTCCATCTCGCCGCCGCCTACGCCGGCGTCGTGGCTTTCCTCGCGGCGGCGGTGCTCATGCTGCGCGCCGTGCTCGAGCCGCGCGTCCTCGCCGCGCTCGAGCGCGTGCTCGCCGCCATCGGCTTGTCGCGGCTGGCGCCCGCCCTGGACGAGCTCTCCGCGAGGCTCGCCGCGTACCGCGGCCAGCGCCGGCTGCTGCTCGAACTGCTGTGCGTGGCGCTCGTCGTGCAGATCATGCGCATCGGTGTGCACGTGCTATTCGCGCGCGCGCTCGGACTGCACGTCCCTGCGGCCTACTTCTTCCTTTTCGTGCCGCTGCTCGCGGTGATAGTCTCCCTGCCCATCTCATTGAACGGCATCGGGGTACGCGAAGGCGCCGGCATCCTCCTGTTCGGCCTCGTCGGGCTCGACAAGAGCAGCGCGTTCGCACTCCAGTTCGGCACCTACCTCATCGCCGTGGGCGTCAGCTTGCTGGGCGGGCTGGTGTTCCTGGTGCGCATCCCGAGCCGTCGGGCGAAGGCCCGGAATCCACGGAGGTCCACGGAATGATCCCGACCCAGCGCATGGCCGCGCTGATCTCGGTGCTCGTCTTCATCTTCGCTGCGGCGGTCTACCTCCTCACGCTCACGCCCACCGTTCCGTTCTGGGACTCCGGCGAATACATCGCGGTGGCCACGATCCTCGGCGTGCCCCACCCGCCGGGCACGCCGTTCTACGTGCTGCTCGGCCGCATCGCGACGCTCGTGCCGTTCGGGAACATCGCGCAGCGCGTGAACGCGCTGTCCGCGATCCCGGCGGCGCTCGCGGTGATGTTCACGTACCTGTCTGCACTCCGACTGATCCGCCTCTCGCAAGGCTCCGATCGGAAGCCCTGGCACGAGGGCGTCGCGATCGCGGCCGCCGCGACGGGTGCGCTGCTGCTCGCCTTCTCCGACGCGTTTTGGGAGAACTCGGTCGAGGCCGAGGTCTACCAGCTCATGAGCCTGGCGCAGATCCTCGTGTTCTGGCTCGGACTGCGGTGGTGGGAGGCGCACGACCGCAAGCCCACCGTGGGCCCGCTGCTGCTGGCGACCTACATCATGTGGCTGTGTGTCGGCCTCCACCTCGGCGTCGGCGTCATGGGCGCGCCGCTGTTCGTGCTAGTGTTCCTCGTCGACCGGCCGGTGGCGTTCCTGTTCCTGATGCCGTTCCTGACGCTGCTGCGCGTTCCCGCCGGGCTCGAGCACATGGCCGGCGCGGTCATCCTGCTGTCCGCGATCACGTCGGCGACGATGGCGTGGCGCAAGAAGCTGAACGGTTGGGTGGCGCTCGCGGGCGCCGTGTTCTCGCTGCCCGGGCTCGGCGTCGCCAGTTCGGACGCGAACTTCACGCCGGGGCTGGCGCTGCTCACGCTCGCGGCGGTGGTGGGGCCGATGGTGTGGCTCGCGCGCCGGCATCGCGAGGGCCGCGTGCTGCTGCTCGCGATGTTCCTCATGATCGCGGGCTACTCGACGCACCTCTACCTGCCGATCCGCGCCGCGCAGCACCCCGCCGTCAACGAGGGTGCGCCCTCGACCTGGGACAAGATGCGCGACCTGCTCGAGCGCAAGCAGTACGGCGAGATGAACCCGTTCGCGCGCCGCGCGCCGCTCGGCACCCAGCTCGACAAGGAGTTCTTCCGCTACTTCCGCCGTCAATGGACGTTCGTCGGCGCCGACGACTACCCGCGCCTCCAGCAATCGCGTGCCGCGCACTTCGACGCGCAGCCGCCGATCTCCTGGCTCTGGAACCTGTTCCACAACGTGTGGCTCATGTTCCCGCCCGGCGCACTGCTACCCCTGGCACTCGGCCTGCTCGGTGGCTGGTGGCAGCTGCGGCGCGAGAAGCGCTCGTTCCTGTTCACGTTCTCGTTCCTCGGCCTGTCCACGGTCGGCATGATCGTGTTCCTGAACTTCTCGGCGAGCGAGGTGCGCGATCGCGACTACTTCTTCCAGAGCGGCTTCCACGCGTTCGCACTGTGGATCGGGCTCGGCACGGCCCGGCTCGTGCACTGGGTGCGCGATTCGTTCGAGGAGGGCGCCGGCCAAGGCCTCGCGACCGCCACGGCGAGTGGGCTGCTCGCGCTGCAGCCGCTCCTGCTCATGTCGAACCTGTGGCACACGCACGACCGAAGCGGCAACTATATCGCGCGCGACTACGCCTACAACATGCTGGCGACGCTCAAGCCCAATTCGTTCATGTTCACGAACGGCGACAACGACACGTTTCCGCTGTGGTACATCCAGGAGGTCGAGGGCTTCCGCAAGGACGTGCGCATCGTGAACCTGAGCCTGCTCAACACGGACTGGTACATCCGGCAGCTCCGCGACGACGAGCCGAAGGTGCCGATCAAGCTCGACGACCGCACCATCGACATGCTCGGCGCCGGAGCATTCCAGGACGACCAGGGACGCATCATCTACACGAATGAGTTCATGGTGCACCACATGCTGGAACAGGCGAAGCGCGACACCGGCTGGGTCAAGCAACCGTACTTCGCCGTCACCGTTCCGAACGACTTCGGCTTCAGTCCGTACTTCCGCCAGGAGGGCATCGTGCAGGAGGTCATGCGCGACAGCCTGCAGGGCGGCTTCGACGAGCCCATGACGCACAAGGCGCTGTACGAGACGTTCCGCTATCGCGGCCTCATCACCGCTGACGGTTCGTGGGACCCCAAGGTGTTCAAGGACGAGAACGCACAGAACCTGTCCAAGAACTACGCGTTCGCGCACATGCAGCTCGCACTCCACTACCGCCGGCAGCGCGACTTCCCGCGCGCGATCGCCGAGATGGAGCGCGTCGAGCGCATGTTCCCGGAGTGGGTCGAGATCCAGCTCCCCTTGGGCGGCATCTACCTCTCGGCGGGCGACACGCTCAAGGCGTGGCAGTTCTACGACCGGCTGGCGGAGCGCGTGCCGATGAGCGCCGAGGCGCAGTACTACCGCGGCGCGTCGCTCGCATATCGCGGCCGCAACGAGGAGGCACTCGGCGCGTTCCGCCGCTCGCGGGGGCTAGACCCGAACTACGCCTACCCGTACTTCGACGAGTTCGCCACGCTGTGGGAGATGGGCCAGCGCGAGGCCGCCGTGCAGGTGATGCAGCGCTGGGTCCAGCTACATCCCGACGACCAGGAAGGGAAGGCCCGGCTGCAGGAGGCCCGGCTCCGCCTGAGCGGCGGGAACGTATCGCCGCCGCTCGGCACGCCGCCGCCGAGACCGAACTGAGGAGACAGGCCGCATGACGCACGCACTCGTCACCGGGTCCGCGGGATTCATCGGTTCGACGCTCACCGATCGGCTACTCGCCGACGGCGTTCGCGTCACGGGGGTGGACCTGTTCACGGACTACTACGACCTGGCGCTCAAACGGCGGAACCTCGAGGGCGCCTCGAAGCATGGGAACTTCTCGCTGCTCGAGCTGGACCTGGGCGAGGCCGACCTCTCGCGCCTGCCCGACGTGGACGTCGTCTTCCACCAGGCCGCGCAGCCCGGTGTGCGCGCGTCGTGGGGACGGGAGTTCGCGGCCTACACGCACCACAATGTGCTCGCCACGCAGCGTCTGCTCGAGCGCTACAAACTGTCCAAGCTCGAGCGGTTCGTGTACGCATCATCCTCGAGTGTCTACGGCGACGCCGAGAGCTATCCGACGAGCGAGAGCGTGCTGCCGCGTCCGTTCTCGCCCTATGGCGTCACGAAGCTGGCAGGCGAGCACCTGACGCTGCTCTACGGCCGCAACTTCGGA
>JAHFBX010000155.1 GCA_023249815.1 Candidatus Eiseniibacteriota bacterium | reverse complement strand
GTCGGGCGTGATGTAGCCGCGCGGATCACCCATCTCGTAGACCAGCTGCTCCTTCACCGTGCGCACGGTCACCGCGCCGCCGGTGCCCTCGTGCTTCGTGACCACGAACGAGCCGTCGGCGCTCACCTCGAGGATGGGGTAGCCGATGCTGGCGAACGACGGGATCTCGCGCCAGTCCGTATAATTGCCGCCGGTGCTCTGGGCACCGCATTCCACGATGTGCCCGGCGACGATGCCCGACGCGAGCTTGTCCCAGTCCTCGGCCGCCCAGCCAAACGCATGGATCATGGGCGCCAGCGTGATGCCCGTGTCGGTGCAGCGCCCCGTCACCACGATCTGCGCGCCGGTGCGCAGCGCTTCTACCACTGGCCACGCGCCGAAGTACGCATTGGCGCTCGACACGTGCGCGCGAACCTCCGCGAATGCGCGCCCGTCCTCCATGTTGTCGAGGCTCGCGCCAGCAGCGGTCAGCTCGTCCAGACGCGCCATGAGGTCGTCGCCCGCCACCGCCGCCACGTGGATGGCGCGGCCCTTCCGCGCGGCTGCGGCGATGACCGCTCGCCGGCAGGCCGCGGGGTTCACGCCGCCGGCGTTCGTGACCACCCTCACGCCACCTGTGAGCAGCAGGTCGAGCGTGGCTTCCACCTGCGCGATGAAGTCGCGCGCGTAGCCGGCCTCGGGGTCGCGCGCGCGCTGCTTCTGCATGATGGACATCGTGATCTCGGCCAGGAAGTCGAGCGTCACGTAATCCACCGGCCCCAGCTCGACCTGGCGGCGGAATTGTCCCAGGTCGTCGCCCCAGTAGCCGCCGGCGTTGGCGATGCGGATGCTGTCGGGTCTGGACATGCGGTTCGGGGCTCCCGTCCGTGGTCGCAGGGCTTTGCACCTGCCAAGCGTACCGGCCGGCCACGCTAGAACGCACCCGCAGGCCCGTCAACGAACGAGCGGCGACGGCGTTCTCATTCGGCGCGGCCGGAGCGCGCATGGCCGCGCCGGTGCGCGAACGTGTGGCGCCACGAGTGCCGCACGCTAGCGTGGCGGTATGCCTACTCGATCGCTGCGCCGCCGCACCCTGTTCACACTGTCGCTCATCGTCGCCTGCGCGGTGCCCGCGTTCGCGCAGGACCCCACGTCTCGCGTGGTCCAGCTCCAGGCCGAGGCGAAGGCGCTGGCTCCGCTCGTGAAGAGCCAGCTCGCGCGCGATTTCCTCGCCATGGCGGCGCGGCTGCCGAGCGTCTCGCCGCGCACGGTGTACCGCGACTCCGCGCGCACGCACGCATGGAGCCAGCGCGACGCCGAGGCGCTTCCCGACAGCGTGCGCGCGAAGCTCGTGCCGAGGACGCTGGACGAGAGGTTCTACTACGACACGCGCTACGGCACGCCGCTCGCCTATGTGCGGGCACTGGATCTCCTGGGCCAGAGAGGGCTGAAGGACGTGAAGGCCAGGCGCATCGCCGACTTCGGCTGCGGCATGCTCGGCCAGTTGCGGTTGCTCGCCGAACTCGGCGCCCAGACCGTGGGCGTGGACGTGGATCCGCTGCTGCCCGCGCTCTACTCGGAGCCGGGCGACCAGGGCAACGTGGGGCAGGGGAGCGTGCGGCTCGCCACGGGCCAGTGGCCCGCCACGGACGAGATGCGCGGCGCCGTGGGCGAGGGGCTCGATCTCTTCATCAGCAAGAACACGCTCAAGAACGGCTACATCCACCCGGCCGAGAAGGTGGATCCGCGCATGCTCGTGCAGCTCGGTGTTTCCGACAGCGCATTCGTGGCGGCGCTCGGGAGCAGCGTGAAACGCGGCGGGTACGTGCTCATCTACAACCTCTGCCCTGCACCCGCGGCGCCGGGCAAGCCGTACCTGCCGTGGGCCGATGGGCGTTGCCCGTTCCCACGCGAGCAGTGGGAGCGAGCGGGATTCCGCGTCGTCGAGTTCGACCGTGACGATTCGCCCGCGGCCCGCGTCATGGCGCACGCGCTGGGCTGGGACCAGGGCGAGGGCGGCATGAAGCTCGAGCAGGATCTGTTCGCCACCTGGAGCCTGTTCCAGCGCCGCTAGCCGCTCGCAGCGGGGCAACCCGTTGCGACACAGCGATCGCGCCGGAGGCGGTGAAACCGCCATCGCCATCCTGGCCATTGCCGGCCCGCCGCGCGCTCCGGTATCCTCCGCCCACTCCGAAAGTGGCCTCGAGCCTTGGCTTGCGCTTGCCGCGCATGCCGTGGGCCGAGCCTTGTTCCACTTCGCCCGAGGATCCCCATGCCTGTCGCTCCTCCGCTCACGCTCGTCGATCACGCCGCGCCGCGTTCGAAGGCACTCACCAACATCCTGCTCGTCGTGGCTGCTTCGTTCGTGACCGCCGGAGCCGCGCAGCTCGAGTTCCGCTTGCCGTGGACGCCGGTGCCGCTCACGGGCCAGACGTTCGCCGTGTTACTGACGGGCGCCGTGCTCGGCGCGCGACGCGCGTTCCTGGCGCAGCTGCTCTATCTGGCCGAAGGGGCCGCGGGCCTGCCGTTCTTCGCGGGCGGCGCCGCGGGCATCGCCAAGATCGCGGGTCCCACGGGCGGCTACCTGATCGCGTTTCCGTTCGCGGCGGGCATCACCGGCTTGCTCGCCGAGCGCGGCTGGGACCGCCGGCCGCTGCCGATGTTCTTCGCCATGCTCGCCGGCAGCAGCGTGATCTTCGCGTTCGGCCTGGCACACCTCTCGGACTTCGTGCCCCAGGGCGCGCTGCTCGCGAGCGGGCTCCTGCCGTTCCTCCCGGGCGACATCCTCAAGTCGCTGCTCGCCGCCGGGCTGTTCCCCGTGCTGTGGAAACTCGTGTCGCGTCTCGAGGGCCGGGCGTGAGCGTTCACACCATCGCCGTGCTGGGTGCGGGCATCATGGGTCGGGGCATCGCCTACGTGGCGGCGCTCGGCGGTTACACCACCGTGCTCCAGGACACGAACCGCGAAGTGCTGGAGAACGCCGCCAACGAAGTGAGCGCCACACTCGAAAAGGGCGTCGCCGTCGGCAAGGTGACGGATACCGAGGCCATCGAGGCGCGCAAGCGGCTGCGCACGGTGGCGTCGCTCGACGAGGCCGCGGCGCACGCCGAACTGGTCATCGAGGCGGTGCCCGAGCGGATCGACCTCAAGGTGGAGCTGTTCGCGCATCTGGACCGCGTCGCGCCCGAGCACGCCATCCTCGCCTCCAACACGTCGTCGCTCAGCATCACCGAGATGGCCGCCGCCACGCGGCGCGCGCCGCAGGTGGTGGGGCTCCACTTCTTCAACCCGGTGCATCGCATGCGCCTGCTCGAGATCGTGCGCGCACTGGAGACCAGCGACCGCACGCTCGAGACCTGCCACGGCGTGGGTCTGCGCATGGGCAAGGAATGCGTGGTGGTGCGCGAATCCCCGGGATTCGTGACCAGCCGCATCAACGCCATGATCGGCAATGAAGCGTTCTACATGCTGCAGGAAGGCGTGGCGAGCGCCGCCGACATCGACAAGGCGCTAAAGCTCGGTTTGAACCATCCCATGGGTCCGTTCGAGCTGGTGGACCTGGTGGGGCTCGACACGCGGCTTTCGATCCTGCGTTTCCTGCACCGGACGCTGGGCGAGAAGTTCCGCCCGTGCCCGCTGATGGAGCAGTATGTGGCCGCTGGCCGGTTGGGACGGAAGAGCGGTCGCGGTGTTTATGACTACGCGCCCGTGGAGACCCGCGTGGCGTCATAGGGCAATGGGCGCGCTCCGCGATCGCCGCGGAGCACCCGTTCGAGAGACGGGGCGAGCGCCCGACCGCAACCCAAGCCGGGTGCGGTGACACTTCCAGCGGCGGCGGCCTCCGCGGGGCCGGCCGACCGAACGGGGAACCGCGTGGCACGCGCGGCAGGAAAGAAGCAGTCGAAGCGAGCAAGCCCGAAACCTGGCGCGAAGTCTTCGCGTCGCGGTAAGCCGCGCACGGCCGCCCGTTCGCGCAACACCGCGGCGAGTGCGCGCGCGAGGAAGAACGGCCGCCCGGCGTCCAAGGCGGCCGCGCGCCGAAAACCCGGATCGGGCATGCGCACGCGCGCGAAGGCCCGCCCGAAGGTTCGCGCCACGGCGGCGAAGCAGCCGAAGCTCGCGGTGAAGCGGACCGCTCCCGCACGCGCGGGTGGCTCGCACGCGAAGGCGCCCGCGCCGCGAGTGGTGCTCACCCCCGTCCCGCCGGCGTTCGCCGCGCAGCGCGCCGGCGCCGGCGCGCGCGAGGAGCTGCTGTTCGAGCTGCATCGCGCGCGCGCCAGCGTGAAGGCCGCCACGCAGGGGCTTTCCGCCGGGAGCGCCGAACGGCCCATCCGGTCCGGCAAGTGGAGCATCAAGGAGATCGTGCTGCACCTCTCCGAGCGCGACCGCGTCAGGCTCGAGGAGTTCGGCCGCACGCTCGCGGGCCAGCCGCGCTCGTGGGCGGGGATCGAGGATCCTGAGATGGGAGCCACGAACGAGATGCACCTGGCACCGCTGCGGGCCCACACGTGGGACGAGGCACTTCGCCGGCTGGACTCGCTGCGTGAGCAGCTCCTGTGGCGGCTGTCGCAGTTGCCCGCCGAGCCCGACGACGTCTGGCAGCGCGGGCATGCGTTCGGCGACATGATGTGGGGACTTCCCGAGCACGACCGGCATCACGCGGAGCAGATCAAACTCGCACGCATCGGGGACCGGGTCCCCGTGGAGGATTGAGATGTCGGAGACGCTCGCCCCGGTGAGGCCGGGCCGCCTGATCATCAACGGTGAAGCCGTGGACGCCGCATCGGGCGCCACGTTCACCACGACGAACCCCGCCACCGATGAGGCCATCACCACGGTGGCTGAGGCCGGTGCGGAGGACGTGGATCGCGCCGTCAAGGCCGCGCGCGCCGCGCTCGAGGGCCCGTGGGCCAAGATGAAGCCCATCGACCGCTCGCGCGTGCTGTGGAAGCTCGGCGACCTGGTACTCCAGAACGCGGACGAGATCGCGCGCCTCGAGACACTCGACAACGGCAAGCCCATCTTCGAGTCGCGGTTCGTGGACATCGACATGGTCGCGCGCTGTTTCCACTACTTCTCGGGCTGGGCCACGAAGATCTCGGGCGACACCACGAACTTGAACCCGAACCTGTTCACGTACACGCTGCGCGAACCCGTCGGAGTGGTGGGTGCCATCATCCCGTGGAACTTCCCGATGATCATGGTGGGCTGGAAGGCCGCGCCCGCGCTGGCCGCCGGCAATGCTGTCGTGTTGAAGCCCGCCGAGCTCACGCCGCTCACCGCGATCCGCATCGGCGAGCTGGCGCTCGAGGCGGGTCTCCCGGCCGGCGTGCTGAACGTGCTGCCCGGCAAGGGGCGCATCGCCGGCGAGGCGATCGTCAAGCACCCGGGCGTGGACAAGGTCAGCTTCACCGGGTCCACCGAGGTGGGCCAGCACCTGATGCGCACCGCCGCCGACACGCTCAAGAAGGTCACGCTCGAGCTGGGCGGCAAGTCGCCGAACATCGTGTTCGCCGACGCCGACCTGGACGCCGCGTTGAAGGGCGCCACCGCCGGCATCTTCTACGGCAAGGGCGAGGTGTGCGCCGCCGGCTCGCGACTGCTCGTGGAGCGCTCCATCTACGACGACTTCGTCGCCAAGCTGGCCGAGCGCGCGAAGAAGCTGGCGCCGTCCGATCCGATGGATCCCAAGACGCGCCTCGGCTCGCTGGTCTCGAAGCAACAGATGGAGAAGGTGCTGGGCTACGTCGAGACCGGCGTGAAGGAGGGCGCGCAGTTGGTGGCCGGCGGCAAGGCGCAGCCAGTGAACGGCAAGGGCGCGTTCGTCCAAGCCACCGTGCTCGCCGGCGTGGACAACAAGATGCGGGTCGCGCAGGAGGAGATCTTCGGCCCGGTGCTGGCCGTGATCCCGTTCGACGGCGTGGACGACGCCGTGGCCAAGGCGAACGACGTGTTCTATGGACTGGCCTCAGGCGTGTGGACGCGCGACGTGAAGAAGGCGCATACCGTGGCACGCCGGCTCGCCGCGGGCACGGTATGGGTGAACATGTACAACTTCTACGATCCCGCCATGCCGTTCGGCGGCGTGAAGGGTTCGGGATTCGGACGTGACCTGGGCGAAGCGTGCCTGCACGAGTACACGCAAGTGAAGAGCGTGTGGTTGAACCTCGAATGAGCGAACCTGTGGGGACCCGGCCATGGGCCGACTGAGCATCGTGGTGCTGTTCACTCCCGAGATCGCACGCCAGCGGGAGTTCTACGAGAAGACACTGGGCCTGGAATCCACGGCCAGCGCCGCACGCTGGGTGCAGTTCGGCACGCGCGACGCCGCGCTAGCCCTGCGGCCCGCGCGAGACGGTGAGTCGGCACGCATCGAGCTGGGCTTCGACGTCCCGTCGCTGGACCAGCGGCTGGCGCTCTTGAAGTCACGCGGTGTGGAGCCCACGGGCGCCGTGGAGGATTCCGCGGAGTGCCGCATCGCGCGCCTCACCGATCCCGAGGGCAACGTCGTGCAGCTCGTCGAACGCCGGAAGCCCACGGCCGGCGGGAAGTGGCCGCGTCTGTCGCACGCCATCATCAACGCGCAGGCGTTCGAAGCGTGCGCGCACTTCTACCACGACGCGCTCGGATTCAAGATGACCGAGGAGCGCGAGCACTGGATCGAGTTCGACACCGGGGCCGCGAGCCTGACGCTGCATGCCTGGCGCGACGCCGACGGCTTGCCGCTGGCACCCGACCAGCGCGTGTCGTTCGCGCTCATGGACGACGACCTGGACGCCTGGGCCGACGAGTTGCGCGAGCGAGGCGTGCGCTTCGCCACCTCGCCCACGGAGGAGGAGATCGGGCGCATGGCCGAGGTGGAGGACGCGGACGGCTGGTTCGTCGTGCTGCGCGGCCCCTCGCCCGAGGTGCCCATCGAGGA
>JAHFBX010000154.1 GCA_023249815.1 Candidatus Eiseniibacteriota bacterium | reverse complement strand
CGCCGCGGACCAGCCGGCACTCGCACATCAGGTCCTCCATCCTTTCACCGATCTCCTGCTCCGCGACATGGGGCCCGAGCTCACTGATGGCATGCCGGAGGCCGCGGCCCGTGACGCGGAATGGCGCACGCCCCAGCTCTGGGGCCTCGGTCTCGCCGAGACGGTGAACGGTCGTCGCTTCCTCCTCCACGACGGCCGCGCCCGGACGCTCGAGGAGGCGATCCTCTGGCATGGCGGCGAGGGATCGCGGAGCCGCGATAGATTCCGCGCGCTCCCCATGACGGAGCGTCGCGACCTCGTCCAGTTCCTCGAATCCCTCTAGAGCAGCCCGGAGCCCTCATGACCCGCTGGACCCGAACGAGTGTGATGACGCTGGTGGCGTTGCTCGCGGCGGCGCCGGCGATCGCGTCCGACGCGCTTCCGCCCGATCCGCTCACCGTGTTGGAGCGGACCGAGAGCGTGCTCGAGCGCCTCGCCGCGCGCGTCGCCCCGGCGGTCGTCAACATCCGGCGGTTCGTGCGCGACGACGCGTGGTGGGCGAGCCAGCAGGCCGCGAAGCCCGCCGCCGGCTGGGAAGTGGTGCCGAGTGGCGACCTGGTCCATCCGCAGCACCGGCCGCTCCCGGGCGCGAGCGGATTCTTCCTCTCGGCGGACGGCTATGTCCTGGCGCTCCGGCGCGTGGTGGTGGATCCGAAGACTAGCGAGGTCGCGCCGTTCGTGGATGTGGAGTGGCAGAACCAGACTCGCACCGCCCAGGTGGTGAGCCTCGAGCCCACGCTCGACTTGGCGATCCTCAAGGTCGAGTGGCCGGACCCGCTGCCGTTTCTGCACTTCGGCGACAGCGGTAAGTCGCCCGCGGGCCACTGGGCGATCGCGTTCGGGGATCCCGACGGTTCCGAGCGCACGATGGTTCCGGGTTTCGTCGCCGTCTCCCCCGCGCGCGAGTGCTATCAGGACGACATGAGCGCGACCTACATGCAGACCTCCGTCGTGGTCCCGGACGGCGCGCTCGGCGGTCCGCTCGTCAATCTTCGCGGTGAGGTGATCGGCGTGAATGCGCGGCGCGCGGTGACGGGCGCCGATAGCCTGGCTCCCTCGGGATCGGGCTTCGCGCTGCCCTCCAACATTGCGAGCGCGATCTTCCAGGCGATGCTCATGCGCGAGAGCAAGGAGTCCCCGTGGCTCGGGATCTCCGTGCTCGCGCCGAACGACACGCTGCGCAAGAAGCTCGGCACACCCATCTCCGGGATCTACATCGACAACGTGTTCGATCCGAGTCCCGCTCATAAGCTGGGCATCCGCGTCGGGGACGTGCTCCGCTCGATGGATGACCAGCCGATCAAGACGGTCTACGAGTTCCAGCGCATCCTCTACGGGCTCGGCGCGGGATCGCGCGTGCGCTTAGGGATCGTGCGCGACCGCAAGCGCATCGAGCTGCTGGCGACGATCGAGCGCCGGCCCGCGGACGCCGTGACACACTGAGCCCGGCGGGGCGGGTGCGTCAGGGCCGGCCGGCGAATCCGAGCGTGCGGATCAACGCCTGGAATCGGGGCTGCTGGCGAAGCGAGTCCAGCGCGGGGTCCACGCCGAGGAAGCTGACCTCGTCCGTCCGGTCGCGGACGGCACGTTCCAGCAGGTCGAGCGCGGCAGACGTCTCGCCGAGCCCCACATGTACGAGCGCGAGGGAATACGGCTGCACGTAATGCGAGGACTGCATGGCGTGCAGGCTGTCCAGTACGGCGAGCGCCTCTCGCCTGCGACCGCTCATGCCGTAGGCGTACCCCAGCCAACCCAGCGGGAACGGGTTCGCCGGTTCGAGCCTGGTCGCCTCGCGAATGTTCTCGATACCCTTGTCGCGGTCGCCTCGGAAGAATTGAGCCTGGCCGAGAAGCAGTCGCGGCATGTGGCCCGTTGAATCGCGCTGCACGACTGCCGAAGCCATGGCGGCCGCATCGTCCCAACGGCGACCCTCGAACAACGGCCAGATGGACATGGTCGCCGTCAATGGCGAGAGCGGGTCGATCTCGCGGGCACGCTCGAACTCGCGGCTCGCCTCATCAAAGCGTCCCAGCAAGGTGAGCAGCGCGCCGTAGTTCTGGTGGGCCGTCCCTTCGTTCGGGTTGAGCTCGATGGCGAGGCGGTAGGAGCGCTCCGCGCCAGCCCAGTCCCACTCGAACACCATCTGCGCGTAGCCAAGTGCCGCGTGCGCGGCGGCGTTCTCGGGTTCGAGCCGCAACGCACTCGCGAGCGCGGCACGCGCCCGTGGCGCCGCCGCAGTGGGGTCCATGTACATGCCGGACATGTATTCGTACGTCATCGCCAGTCCGACGTGGGCGGGCGCATAGGTCGAGTCCTTCGCGATCGCCTCATCGAAACTCGCCACCGCCGCGCGGAAGCTTCCCGGGGACTGGCGATTGAACTCGGCAACGCCCCGCACGTAGGCCTCGAACGCGTCCGGGTCCAAGCGGCGAGAAGCGCCGATGCGCGTACGTTCCGCGGGCGTGAGCCGCACTCTCACGTTCTCCACGACCGCCGCGGCCACTTCGCTCTGGAGGCTCAAGACGTCACGCAGCTCCCTCTGATAGCTCTGGGCCCAGAGATGTCGATCGCTCCGAGCCTCGATCAGCTGTGCGCTGATGCGAACCATGTCACCGGCACGAAGGACGCTCCCCTCGACGATCATGTTCACACCCAGCTCGCGAGCGATATCTCGTAGCGAGAGCTTCGTACCCTTGAGGCGCATCACCGACGTTCGCGAGATCACTCGCAGCGCACCGACCTGGGCCAGGCGGGTGATGAGCTCGTCGGTCATCCCGTCCACGAAGTTCTCCTGCCCGGAGTCGCCGGACAGATTCGCCAATGGCAGCACCGCGAGTGAGTTACTGGCTGCCGGCGCGCCTCCGAGCATGCGCGTGCGGACCCCGCCCACGTCAAGCAGAAGCAGCCCGACGGCCACCACGACCAGGAGTGTGACGCCCGCCAGCGGACCGAGCGTCGCGGAGCGCGGACGCGCAGGTTGGCGCGGGGGCTGGGTGGCTCGCGTGCGCGCCGCGACGCGCTCCGAGCCCTGCGCAAGCGGGCGGAGATCCGCCGCCAGCGCACGCGCCGATGGGTAGCGGTCACCCGGCGACTTCTCCAGGCACTTGGTGATGATGCGTTCCAGCTCGGGCCCTAGCTCGGCGCCAAGTGACGAAGGCGGCGCGGGCGCATCGTTCAGCACCGCGAGCATGGTCGCCTCGGGCGTCGGCCGCGCGAATGGCGATCGCCCGCACGACAGCTCGTAGAGTACGGCCCCCACCGCGTGCAGATCCGAGCGCTCGTCGAGCGCCTCGCCACGCAACTGCTCCGGCGACATGTAGGGCAAGGTGCCGGCGATGCTTCCGAAACCCGGCGCGGTCACCGTCGCGATTGGCTGTCCCTCACCCGGCAGCGCACGCGCCAGGCCGAAGTCGATGAGCTTGAGCTGGCCGCCTTCCGTGAGCCGCAGGTTCTGCGGCTTGATGTCACGGTGCAGCACACCGCTGGCATGCGCCGCAGTCAGTCCATCGGCGAGCTGCTCGCCGAGCCGCGCGACCTCCAGTTCGCTGGCCTTTCCTCGTTGGATTCGCTCCTCGAGTCCTTCACCCGGGATCAACTCCATGACCAGGAAATCAACGCTCTCCTGGGAATCGAAGTCGTGGATCACGCCGACATTCGGATGTTGCAGCCGGGAGAGCGCGAGGGCTTCCGTGCGGAATCGGCGCCGGGCGTCCTCGGCACCCAGCGATCCCGCGGGCAGCACCTTCACCGCGACCTCGCGCTCGAGATGCTCGTCGTGCGCGCGATAGACGACGCCCATCCCACCCGCGCCCAGCGGGGCAATGATCCGGTAGTGACCAAGCCGTCGACCGATCATGCGAGCGAGACTCCCGAGAAGAGCGCGAGCGAAACTCGCCCCAGTCGAGCATATACCCAGGTCGCGAGCGAAGCATGCACTGGGTCGATGGGCGTAGGAGTACGACCGTGGGCTTGCCATGGCGATGGGTCGTTCAGCGAACCAACCCCGGCTCCCGGCGCCGTGCTAGTGTCCGCCTCGATGATCTTCGCTCTCGACCTCGAAGGGGTCCTGGCCCCCGAGATCTGGCCCGTGCTTGGCGCCCATTTCGGCGTACCGGAGTTCTCGCTCACCACGCGCGACATCGGCGACTTCGACGAGCTGATGCGCAAGCGGATCGCCGCCGCCACCCGCGCGCGCCTCACGCTCCCCGACCTGCAGCGGCTCGCGCATGCGGTCGAGCCGTACCTGGGCGCGCGCGAGTTCCTCGCACGGCTTCGCTCGCTCGGGAACGTCGTCATCATCTCCGACACGTTTCACGAGTTCAGCGAGCCGCTCGCCGCCAAGCTCGGTCACGCCTCGCTGTTCGCGAACCGCTTCGAGCTGGACGCCGAGGGGCGTATCACCGGATTCAAGCTCCGTATCCGTGGCCAGAAGGAGCGCATCGTGTCGGGCTTCAAGAGCGCGGGCTACAAGGTGGCCGCGATGGGCGACTCGCTGAACGACCTGTCGCTATTGAAAAGCTGTGACTTCCCGGTGCTCTACCGCCCGGTGGAGGCACTCGCGCGCGCGTTCCCGGGCGAGACGCCGGTCTTGAACCTGGACGACGCGCTCGCGAGGCTCGAAGACGCGAAGCGCCAGGTGGACGAGAACGGGTCGAGCGGGTCATGAGCGAACCCATCCCGCCCACCGGTCCCGAGCTCACCGCGGGTGTGCCGCTGGCCGACATCCCCGACGGCGGCTTCCTCGTGGGACAGGTGGCGGGCGAGCCGGTGCTGCTCGTGCGTCATGGCGATGACGTGTTCGCAGTGGCCGCCGCGTGCGGACACTGGGGCGCGCCGCTCGCCGACGGCATCGTCGTGGGCTCCGAGGTCCGCTGCCCGTGGCATCACGCGTGCTTCGACGCCAGGACCGGCGAGGCCGTCGGGCCCCCGTCCCCGCGCGACATCGCGACCTGGGAGGTCGGCCGCGTGGCCGACCGCGTGGTCGTGGGCGCCAAGCGCCCGGTCGGAGTCTCGCGCGCGGCGCGCGGCGGGCCCACCTCCGTGGTCATGGTCGGCGCGGGGGGCGCGGCGGACGCGGCGGCCGACGCGCTCCGGCGCGAAGGCTATCGAGGTCCCATCACGCTCATCGGGCGCGACGCCGAATCGCTCCCCTTGGACAGCCCGAACCTGTCCAAAGACTATCTCTCGGGCGTCGCGCCCGAGGCGTGGCTGCCGGTGCGCACGGCGGAGTTCTACCGTGAACACGACCTCACGCTGATCACGGGCGTCGAGGTGACGCGGATCGAGCCTGGAGCACATCGCGTGACGCTCGCCGATGGCCGTTCGCTCGACTACGGAGCGCTGCTGCTCGCCACCGGCGCGTCCCCGATCCGGCTGGACCTGCCTGGGGCGTCGCTCCCGCACGTGTTCACGCTTCGCACGCTCCCCGAGACGCGCGGCATCCTCTCGCGCGTCGCCAAGGACCGGCCGGTCGTCGTGATCGGCGCCAGTTTCATCGGGCTCGAGGCTGCGGCGTCGCTCCGCCAGCGCGGCATGGAGGTCAGCGTGGTCGCGCCCGACGCGCGGCCGCTCGAGCGCGTGCTGGGCGCCGAGTTGGGCGATTTCGTGCGGGCGCTCCACGAGGAGCGCGGCGTCCGGTTCCACCTGGGCAGGAAGCCCGCGGCCATCTCGGCCGACAGCGTCACGCTCGACGATGGCACCGTGCTGCCCGCCGACCTGGTGGTGATGGGCGTCGGTGTGCGGCCCTTGACGGCGCTGGCCGAGAGCGCGGGGCTCAAGGTCGACCGCGGCGTGGTGGTGGACGAGTTCCTGCGCACGAGCGCCCCGGACGTGTGGGCCGCGGGCGACATCGCGCGTTACCCGGTCCCGGGCGGCAGCCAGCGCATCGAGCACTGGGTGGTGGCGCAGCAGCAGGGCCAGGTCGCGGCGCGCAACATGCTTGGCCGATCCGAAGCGTTCCGCGCGGTGCCGTTCTTCTGGAGTTCGCACTTCGACGTGCAGATCAACTACGTCGGGCACGCGGAGCGCTGGGATGCGATCGAGGTGGCGGGCAGCATCGCCGACCGCGACGCGGTGGTGGCGTATCGCGACGGCGGGCGCATCGCCGCTGTCGCCACGATCTACCGCGATCGCGACAGCCTGCTCGCGGAAGACGCGTTCGCGCGCGATGACCAGGCGGCGCTCGAGCGCCTGCTCAGCGCCGCGCGGCTGTCGCGAGCCGGCGCGTAGCCCGCCGCTACAGCCCGCGCGCCCACGCGAGCAGCGTCGTGTGATCCGTGAGGTCGTCGAGCAACAGGTCGGGTGCGTGTGCGCGCAGGGTCTCGCGCGACTGAGACCCGGTGGTGACCGCCACGGCGTGCGCGCCCGCGACGCGGGCACAGGACACGTCGTGCTCGGTGTCGCCGACCACGACACAGCGCTCGGGGGGCACGCCGTGGCGCTCCGCGGCACGCGCCACGGCGAGGCGGGCGATGGCATTCCGGTCGGGGCCCTCCTCGCCGAACGCACCCCATTCGAACCGGTCGCGGAGGCCGAATGACGCGAGCTTCACTTGCGCCATCGCCGTCACGTTCCCGGTGAGCAGCGCGCGCGTCCACGTGGGCACCGTCGCCAGCTCGTCCAGCAGTTCGCGAACGCCCGGGAGCAGGCTGCCGCGCGGCGGATCCATGAGCAAGCGCATGTGCGCGGCGGTCGCCTCCCAGAACCGCTCCCGCTCGCCGTTTCGGAACTCGACCCCGTGTTTGGCGAGCACGTCGTCCACTATCAGCGTGTCCGTTCGGCCGGCGAACGGGATGCTCTTCAGGTCGTCGTCGATGCCAAACCGGTCGCGGAACGCGAGTGCCAGGGCCTCGCGGCCGGCGCCCTGCGTGAGCAGCAGCGT
>JAHFBX010000153.1 GCA_023249815.1 Candidatus Eiseniibacteriota bacterium | reverse complement strand
CATCGCGTCCAGCACGAGCGCGTCCAACTCTCGCGCCTCGTCCAGGTCGCGGCGCAGATTGAACGCGTGCAGGTTGAACGACAGCGCCCCGCCCACCATGAATGCGACCCGTTCGCGACGCGATTCGAGAGTGTGGCGCAGCGACTCGCCCCAGGCACGATGCTCGGCGCGCGTGCCCTCGCTCAAGGACAGCGGCACCACCGGCACGCGGCGGTCGCGCATCAGGAAGTGAAGCGGGATCGAGAGCCCGGTGTCGGTGCCGCGGCGCGCACACGCCGCGCGCAGCCCGGCCTTCGTGGCGCCCTCGACGAGCGCTCGTGCCAGGGCTGGCGAGCCGGGGCAGTCGTAGCGCGGCTCCACGCCGAAGCCGGGCAGGTCGATGACACTTTTGTGCGTGCGCGCGTCGTCGGCGTGGAACGGTCCGCTGCTGATCCAGCGCGCGCTCACCGCGACGATGGCCTCGGGGGCCTCGGAAGCCAGCCGCTCGCCGGCCTGGCTCACCGCTTCGATCATCTCGGTGAAGTCGCCCCTCTGCTCGTCGATGAGCATCGTGGGCACGCTGGGCAGGAGGAGCGCGCGTGTGGTGAGCATGGACACCGGAGAGTGGCGTGCGGCCGGCGGAGCGTCAACCGCGCGAGGGCGCGAGGCATCGCGTCCTAGTGGTGCCGGATGCGGAACTCCACGGCGGCACGCTCGGCGGCGCGCTCGTTCCCCGCGCCGACCGCAACTCCCTGCTGCTGCGCGGCCACCAGCAGCTCGCCGGGCAGTGGGAACACGATGCGCTCTTCCACGAGCTGGAACGGCTCGACGCGGAACTGCCCAAGTTCGCACACGCGCTGCACGCACGACTGCACCACGGCCTCTGGCGTCGAGGCACCGGCCGTGAGCCCGACGTCGCCCACCAGCCATTCGGGGCGGATGTCGCCGGCGCTCTCGATCAGGTAGGCGCTCGCCCCGAGCGCTGCCGCCACCTCGACCAGTCGATTCGCGTTGCTGCTCGCGGGTGCCCCGACCACGAGCACGGTGGAGCACTTGGGCGCCATCACCTTCACGGCGTTCTGCCGGTTCTGGGTCGCGTAGCAGATGTCGTCCTTGGCCGGCTCCTTCACCTTGGGGTAGCGGCGCTTGAGCGCGCCCACGATGGCGGCGCAGTCGTCGAGCGACAACGTGGTCTGCGTGATGTAGGCCACCTTGTCGGGATCGGGCAGCTCGAGCCGCTCCACCTCCTGGACGGACTCGCACACCACGATCGCGTCGGGGGCCTCGCCAAGCGTCCCGATGACCTCGACATGCTGGCGATGGCCCACCAGCACGATCGAGTAGCCCGCCTTCGCGTAGCGGAGAGCTTCGAGGTGCACCTTGGTGACGAGCGGGCACGTCGCGTCGAGCGCCTTGAGACCGCGCGCCTGGGCCTCGGCGCACACGGCGGGTTACACGCCGTGCGCCGAGAAGATCACCACGGCGCCGGAGGGGACGTCGGCCAGGTCATCGGTGAACACCGCGCCCTTGGCGCGCAGCTCTTCGACGACGTGCCGGTTGTGCACGATCTCGTGGCGCACGTAGATGGGCGCGCCATAGACCTGGAGCGCCATGTCCACGATATCGATGGCGCGATCCACCCCGGCGCAGAATCCGCGCGGGGCGGCGAACCACAAGGTCCGGATGTCGTCGGTCATGCGGACCCCGAACCTAGCGCATGCTCCGCGCGCGGGCCAATGCGGCGATCGCGCTCAACGACCGGGCGCACGCGTGGTGTCGGGCCTGGCATGCTCGACGCTGTCGGCGGCGAAGCCGGCGCGCAGCGAGTCGGAGGCCACAGCCCGCAATGCGGCGATACTCGCTTCGGCACGCGCGCGCTCGGCCGGATCGTCGAACCGTCGTTCGGCATCTCGGTACGCGCCGAGCGCTGCGAGCGTGTCGCCGGCCGCGGCGTGCATCTCGCCCAGGAGTTCCCACGTTCCGCCTTGCGCGGGTTCGAGCCGCACGCCCTCCCGAGCCACGGCCAGCGCGACGTCCGTACGGCGCTGCCGCACGAAGTGACGCGCCGTGCCCTGTCGAACGACCAAGTCGTAGGGTGTGCGCGACAGCCAGCGTCGCCACACGGCGCCTGCGTCGCCCTCGCGACCCAGGGACACGAGCTCGCGGATCTGGCCGCGATAGGCCAGCGCTTGCGTGGTGTCGATCCGCTCGGCATCGCGGTAGAGCGCCAGCGCACGAGCGTGGCTGCCCTGCTCCGATTCGAGGTTCGCCAGGTTCACGACGGCGCCCTCGTCGCCCGGATCGGCCGCGATGGACCGCCGGTAGGCCTCGCGTGCCTCGCGCGGCTTGCCGCGAGCCGCCAACACCACGCCGAGGTCGCGCCACGCGAGCGCGTAGCGGTCGTTCAACGCCACCGCGCCGCGCAGCTCCCTCTCGGCCTCCGCGAAGCGCTCGAGCCGTCCGTGCACGAACCCCAGTGCGCGCCACAATGTGGCATCGCTCGGCAAGCGCCGCGTGAGATCCTGCAGCATGCGCACGGTGCGCGTGGTGTCGCCCAGCTCGAACAGCATGAGCGCGTATTCGCGCGCGGCGGCGCGATCGTCGGGCGCGCGTCGCATCTCCTCGCGAAACGCGCGCGCGGCCGGGTCCCACTGGCGGCGCGACGCGTAGAGGAGTCCGATGCGGAAGCTGGGGCCGCGAAGCGTCGGGTCCATGCGCGCAGCGTTGGTGTAGGACACGATCGCGGCGGAGAACGCCTGCTGCTCCTCGAGCATGAGCCCGCGGCCGAAGGACTCGCGGGCACGCTTCCGCGCGCTCACCACGGCCGTGTCCACTTCGGCCGGCGCCGTGGCCAGCGCCGGCGCCTTGATCAGTGGCGCGGGAGCCGACTCGCTGCGGATACTGTCCGTCGAGGGCAACTCCGCGGCGATCGCTGCGCGGAAAGGGTGGAGTCCCGCGAGCGCGAGTGACACGAGCAACCACACGTGGGTGGCGCGAAGTGGGGCGATCATGCCGGCGACGATAGCAGTCCCTGGTTCCGATGCGCGCGTTCGGGCGTTGCCAAGCTGGGACGAACCGGTGTTCCCGCGCGACCAACGTCGGAGATCACGAACTCCTGGACTCGTGAACTCGCCCATTGCGCGATGCGGCGCGTGCGGGATCCCACCCAGTGTTCGCGTGGCCACACCGGCCCGGTTCACGGCCGCGTTGGGCATTTCGCACTCCGCGTCGCCACGAGCGGCTTCGGGCGTGCGCGAAGGCTCGCGCCGAGCCGATGATTCGCCGATGACTCCACTCATGATGCCTGCCCGATACCTTGGACCGTTCGGCACGCTCCACGGGCGCCGACTCGGCGTGAACCTCGCGCGCGCTCAGCGCCTGGCGACGTTCTTCGCGCTGGCGCTGTTCGTGCTGGGCTCGCTGCTGCCCGGTGACGCGGTGGCGCGCTCGGTGAAGGCGCGCGTCAAGAAGGCCCGGCGCGAGAGCGGCGTCGCTTCCTACTATGGTCCAGAGTTCGCGTTCCGGCGTACGGCGAGCGGCGAGATGTTCGACCCGCGGGACATGACGGCGGCGCATCGCACGCTGCCATTCGGCACGCGCATCCGCGTCACCAATCTGGCGAACGGCCGTCGCGTCGTGCTGCGTGTGAACGATCGCGGGCCGTATCGCAAGGGACGCATCCTCGACGTATCGCACGCGGCGGCGCGCAAGCTCGGCTTCTCGGGCAAGGGCGTGGCCCGCGTGCGGATCGACGTGCTCTCCTGGAAGGCGCCCAGCGGCCCGCGCATGGCCGCGCGGCAGCCCAGCGTGAAGCCGAAAACGGCCGGCCGGAGCGGCTAGGTCTGGCTAGTCGCGCCCGCCCGCTGGAGGTCGCAACCGCACCAGCACCCACTCTCCCGCGGCGTCCACCGGCGGGTAACGCGTGGAATCCGCCGCCGAGACGAGCACGTAGGCCCCGGTCGAGAGCAGCGCCCAGCCGCCGCGATCGAGTGCGGCCCGCACGGTGGCGGGGTCGTCTGATCCGCGCACCAGCGTGCGATCACTGTAGAAGACGAATTGGTGCGCCACGGACCAATAGTTGCCCCCGAGGAACGCGATGCGTTCGCCGGGCGGCACCAGCGATCGCGCCGCGACCGCCATGCGCTGGAGGTCGGGCCGCCGCACCGGCGCGCTCCCCCATGGCGTGAACGCCAGCACGAGTCCGGCGAGCGTCGCGACCGCGAACCCGCCGAGCGTGACGCGCGCGCGCGCGAGGGCTTTGGGCCACCACGCCGCCAGCGCATGCGCGGAGAACATCGCCAGCGCCGGGAACACGCTCATCACGTACCACAGCTTCTTCTCGCGCGCGAGGGACATCACGCCGATCACGACGAGCGGCCATGCCACGAGCAGTCGGGCACTCGCGCGGGCGTCCCACGCGTCGGCCGCCTCGCCGCGTCGAGCGAACGCTTCGCGCGCGCTCATCCACAAGCCCACCGCCGCCAGCGGTAGCCAGGGCCAATAAGTCATCGCCAGCTCGCGCAGGTAGCCGAACGGACGAAGCGGCGGCGCCTCGGCACCGCTCCCCGTTCCACGCTGCACGAGCAGCCACGCGATGTGCTCCTCCAGGAACTGCGAGCGATGGCGGACGAGCTGATAGCCGTACCACGGCGCGATCACCGCGACGGCCAGCAGCGGCGCCAGCCAGGCCCCCTCCCGGACCGAGCGCATTGCGCGGCGGCTCCACAGCGCGTGCACCATCACCACGCCGAGCGGGAACACACCGAGCACGCTCTTCGTGAGCACGCCGAGGCCCGTGAACACGCCGAGCGCGGCCCAGGCGGTGGCGCTCCCCTCCCACGCGCGTCGGTACGCGAGCAGCGCGCACAGGAACAACGCTGTCAGGAACACGTCGAACATGGCGTGGTTCGCGTACTTGAGGAAGTAGCCGGTGCCGAGCAGCACGAAGCCCGCCGCCCACGCTTCGAACGGCGGGCACCCCAGCCGTGTCGCCAGTCGGTGCGTGAGCGCCACGCACGCCACGCCGGAGAGCGCGCTCCAGAACACCGCCGCGTACGCGGTCACGCCCGCCAGCCCGAACGTCGCCGCCATGAGCCACAGGAACAGCGGTGGGTTGTCGAGGCGGATGGCCTCGGCGAATCGCGGCGTCAGCCAGTCGCCCGTGCGAAGCATCTGCTTCGCCTTCTCGGCGTAGTAGGCGTCGTCGTAGTTGGGCAAGGGATTCGCGCCCGCGCGTGCGAACAGCACGAGCGCGGCGCACGCGGTGAGCACGGCTCCCTGCGCGCGCGGATCGAGCAGGAACCGGCCGAGCGCGGCGAACGGCGACCACCTCGGCGGGTCGTTCGGCGGCGATGTCGCGGACGTCGGCGCGAGTGGACGTGGCGACGTCGTCACGCCCCTCGCGTGCGGGCGGCCACGTCCGCGAAGATGCGCGCCGGCGGGAAGCCCAGGCGCTTCAGCACGTACTGCGCCACCGCGCGCAGCGTGCCCAGCCCGTAGCGCACGCTGCGACTCAAGTTGATGCTGGACGCCTCGGGCATGTAGCGCACCGGGACCGGGATCTCGCCCAGTTTGAAACCCGCGTCCACCGCCGACACCAGGAACTGCGAATCGAACACGAAGTCGTCCGAGAACCGCTCGAACGGGATCGTCTCCAGCACTTCGCGGCGATAGGCGCGGAACCCGCTGTGGAACTCGCCCATGTTCTGGCCCAGGCCGATGTTCTCGATCAAGGTGAGCAGCCGGTTGCCCAGATACTTGTAGAGCGGCATCCCCGAGGCGAGGCATTCCGCTCGCGTGCGCACGCGCGAGCCCAGCATGACGTCCAAGATGCCGAGCTGGAGCGGCAGGATCATCATGGGCACGAGGCGCGGGTCGTACTGGTAGTCCGGGTGCAGCATGATGACGATGTCGGCGCCGCGTTCGAGCGCCTCGAGATAACACGTCTTCTGGTTGCCGCCGTAGCCGCGGTTCCGCGCGTGCTCCAGCACGCGAATGCCCAGTCCGCGCGCGATCGCCACGGTATCGTCGCGGCTCGCGTCGTCCACCAGGATGGACTCGTCCACGTAGCCGGCGGGAATGTCGCCCCACGTCTGGCGAAGCGTGTCGGCGGCGTTGTAGGCCGGCATCACCAGTACCACCTTGCCGCGGCGGGACGCCCGGCGTTCCGGGTGCGCGGCCGCCCCGATCGCGACCGACGGCTGGTCCGTGAGCATGGGCGTCATCTTCCGGGGCGGCCTCGGGGGCGTCAAGACCGACGCCCCGCGGAGCGCCAGGCTCCGCGGGGCGTGCGGCGTCCTTCCGGCGTGATCAGCGGCCGGTGTAGTTCGCTTTCCGCTTCTCGATGTAGGCGGCGAGCCCTTCCTTGGCATCCTCGCCCTGGAACAGGAGCTGCTGCAACTCGCGCTCCACGGCCAATGCGGACTCGAACGGGATCTCGGCGCCGCTCTGCACCGCGCGCTTGATGCGGCCCACGGCCTTCGACGCGGCATTCGGCGGGCAAAACTTCTCGGCGTACGCCTGCACCTTGTCCATGAACTCGGTCGTGTTCGCCGACTCCCAGATCTCGTTGATGATGCCGAGATCGAGCGCCTTCTCGAAGCCGAACACCTCGGCCGTCACCATGAGCTCGATGGCCTTGGACTTGTTCACGAGCCGCGCCAGGCGCTGCGTGCCGCCGGTGCCCGGGAGCACACCCAGGTTCACCTCGGGCAGGCCCACCTTGCCCGCGCCCTTGCGCGCGATGCGGATGTCGGCCGCCATCGCGATCTCGAGTCCACCGCCGACGGTGTGGCCGTTCAACGCCGCGATCACCAGCTTCGGCGTCTGCTCGAGGCGGTTCAACGTCTCGTTCGCGTGCAGGCAGAAGTAGTACTTGAACGTCGGATCGGCCTTCTTGAGCATGTTGATGTCGGCGCCGGCGCAGAAGAACTTGTCGCCCGAGCCCCGGAT
>JAHFBX010000152.1 GCA_023249815.1 Candidatus Eiseniibacteriota bacterium | reverse complement strand
ACGTTCTGGAGCCGGATCATGCCGGTGTCGAGCAGCTCGGTCTCCTTCTCCAGCACCTCGATCGGGCAGCCCTTGTTGTCCACCTTGAGGCCGGCCGGTGTGTCGGGGCAATCGTCCAGGCCGTCGAACACACCGTCGCCGTCGGCGTCCTTCGGGCAGCCCTTCTCGTCCACGACCGCGCCCTTCGGCGTGTTCGCGCACTGGTCCAGGCCATCGAGCACGCCGTCGCCATCGGAGTCGCTCGGGCAACCCTTTGCGTCCACCGTCGCGCCCTTCGGCGTATCGGCGCAGGCGTCGAGACCGTCGAACACACCATCGCCGTCGGCATCGCTCGGGCAACCCTTCACGTCCACCGTGGCGCCCTTTGGCGTGCCTTCGCACTGATCCAGGCCGTCGAACACGCCGTCACCGTCGGTGTCGAGCGGGCAGCCGGTCGCGTCCACCCTGGCGCCGGTGGGCGTGTCGGGGCACTTGTCGCGCTTGTCGGGCACGCCGTCGCCGTCGGTGTCGCGAGGCGTGCCGCCCAATGCGAACGTGAGCCCGCCGCCCAGGATGATGTCGTGCAGGTGATCGGACGGGCCGGTGTTGTTCAATGGTTTGAACGAAACGTCGCGCGCCTCGAAGCGCAGGCCAACGTTGTCCGTCATCCACAGCTTGATGCCGCCACCGAACTCGATCGTGCCGGATTCCTTCTTGTCGCCCACGGCGGGCTTGCCCTGCGTCCAGCCGGCACCCGCGAACACGAACGGTCCGCCCCAGCGCCCGCGCGCCGGCGACAACACCAGGTTGCCGCTCGCGTGCAGCCAGTCGAAGTCACGCCCATTCGCGACGTCCTCGGTGGTGGGAGAGAACCCGCCCGCGGCTTCGATGCCGATCCACGACTTGGACTGCCAGGCGATGCGGCCGCCCACGTGCAGGTCGTCAGTCAGGGGAAGGTTGCTGCCGGGGAAGCGCAGCTTGCCGTCGAACATCGTGAAGCCGCCGAACGGCGTGAGCTCCCAGTGCGATCCGAGGGGTTCGGCCGTGGCCACGCCCGCCGCGAGCAACGCGAGCAGGGCGAGAGGAACGAACCGAAGGCGGTGGCGCATCTCGTTCTCCTTAGCAGTGGACGAGAGCCCGGTCTTGGGCCCCTGCGCACCGACCGGGCGCGCACGGGCCGGCCAGCGGCTCGGACGCGCCAGGGTGCAGGCGCGAAGAGCGGCAGACTAAGCGGCGCGGGGCGGCAGGCGCAAGGCGCGAGACACGGTTCGCGAGCCGGCCCGTGACGCGTCACTTCCAGAGGCTCTCCCACCAGGAGGACGTCTTGTACGGCGTGAGCGATTCGCCGGCCGCCAGCCACGCCGTGTTCACACCCATCGAAGTGCGGATGCGATCGAGTGGCCAGCCGGTGAGCTCCGCCAGCGCGGCCGCCTCGCGGGCGCGGCGCGAGGGCAGCGACTTCCGGTAGGTGTTCGCGTTCTCGCAGCGTGCCTCGCCGGTCCATTCGTTGTGCACCACCACGCGGCACTGGAAGTTCGCGCGGTCGGCCGTGGTCTGGAGCACGAGATCCTCCGGGAACGAGGCGCGGTCGTAGCGCGCGTGCAGTCGCGTCACGAACACGCTCGGGTCGTCGTCCAGCCACCACACGCCCAGGGCCCGCTGCTCCTCGCGCGTCAGCGGCGGCGACGGACACGGATCGCAGGTCGTGAGGTTCCACGCGTACTCGGTGTAGACGACGCCCATCCCGTTCCGGTCCACGAGCCGGTCGAATGCGACGCGCCACACGCTCGAGAAGTCACGCTTCACGAACGCCGGCACCTCCACGGACTCGGGCAGCTTGAGATTCCGGTAGTTCACCGCCTCGACGCGACCGGTGCGCGTCACGGCGTACACGAACAGCTCCTGGGGCCCGTTCGCGTTCGCCATGCCGAGGCGCACGGGCAGCATGAAGCGTGGCGACTCGTAGGCGATCTGCAGCGGGCGAAGCGTGGTGAGCCCGCGCGCCGCGCGCCGGCGCAGGTCCACCTTGGCGACGAAGAACTTCATCCCCTGGTTCAGGTAGCTCGCGACGACACGGTTGGCCTGCGCCGGCACGCGGTAGCCGTGACGCGTGAGCCAGGTGAGCAGCGAGCCGCTGTCATCGGCTGACAGGATGAGTACGTCGTACTCATCCACCTCGTAGCGCGCCTCGATGCGGACGCCCTGGTCGATCCGTCGCTCGGCGCTCACCGAGACTTCTGCCATCGACTTGGCACTCAGGAGGCTCCGCGGTGCGCCCCAGCTCAGCCCCGCGACCGGGCACGGATCCGGGTCGTGGTACTCCACGAGCCGCGGCGCCGAGTAAGCATCGAGCTTGCCCACGAGCGACGAGTCTCCGACGTGGATCTGCCCGCGTTTGAGCACGACCGGGACCGGCACCACGAGCGCGAACTCCTTGGGATCGCCCTCGTAGTCACTCGCCAGGGTCATGACGGTGCGGTCTTCGTCGCGTACCAGTACCACCTGCGACTTGTGGTTGAACAGCTTCGACTCGCCGCTGGCGACGTAGAAGCCACAGAACGCCCGCGCTGCCTCAAACGGTGCGCACACCGCCAGCAGCGCGAGCAGGCCATGGAATACCCGACTGCGCATGACGAACCTCCTCACGATGTGCGCCCGTCCCTGGCGCGGACCACTCGAATCCGCGGCCCGGCAGCCAGCGATCGAGCAAGGGGACGAACAGCGACGCGGCCGCGAGCGACCACAGGAGCCCGTTCGTGCGGAACAGCACGAACTGCACGAACCCGGCGCCGAGCGCCACCAGGCACGCGAACGCGATGCGTCCGGCGCGCGAATCCGGCGTGGTCTTGGGATCCGAGATCATGTGGAACGCGTACAGCGCGACCGAGCCGTTCTCGAGCTGGTGGAGCGGCGCCACCCACGCCTGACCCACCCACGCCGCGCGACCGAACAGCACCGCGGCCCACGCGACGAGGAACGCGAGCGTGACGTCGCTGCGCGCGGAGCGGTGCACGACCAGGCTGCCGAAGCCGGCCACGGCGAGCGCCAGCCCCAGGTGATGGCCCCATTGCGACGGCGACAACCACACCGGCGCGCCGGCCAGCAGGAGCAGCACGATGGCGCCGTTCGTGGGGTTCAAGATGTGCTTGGTGCCGGCGCCGTCCGCGCGCGGTACGCGCAGCGCGAACTTGCTGCCCAACGCGACAAATGCGGCGAGCGCCATCCACACGGCGTGCGGGGCGCGCAGCAACAGGCACAGGGACAGCCCGCTGATGAGCGCGCTCCTCCACTCGAACGGCGTCCGCGAGGTGCTGGACGCCCGGGCGGAGGGCCACCCCATGCGCGCGGCCAGCCACTGCCCGGCGAGCGCGCTCGTCAGCGTGACCGCGACGTGCGTGAGCGGGACGTCGAAGCCGAACCGGAACAGGCCGAGCACCAGCAGTGTGGAAAGTGCGGCGATCTGGTAGGCGCGCGGATCGACTGCGCGCCGCAAGCTCCTGCTGTTCCCGCCCGTCATGCTCGTGGCTCCCGCCACCGCGGTCGCGTGCGAGTCAGAGCAATCGTCGTGCCGGGAGGAGCCGGGTGACATGTCCCGCGCAATCCCGCGCGGGACCACGAGGGCACGAACGCTCCCTCGCGTTCGACTGGCGAGGTAGTGTCACCCGGTGACAAACTGAGCCGGTACGACGTGACGATGAACGTGGGCATGTCACGGGTACGCCGCCGCCGCGACGATATTCCCACGTGGCTTGGCGCGGGCGGACACCGCACGCGCCAAGCCACGCTGCCCCCCCAATCCGATGGAGGAGAACATGCCCCGCTACATGGTGGAACGGACGTTCCCGGATGGCCTGCGCATCCCTCAGACCGCGGAAGGCGCCGAGATCTGCGGCGCGGTGGTGATGAACAACTCCGAGAATGGCGTGACCTGGTTGCACTCCTACGTCAGCCAGGATCTCGGCAAGACGTTCTGCATCTACGACGGCCCCAACCCCGAGGCGATCCGCATCGTCGCCGAGAAGAACTCGCTCCCCGTGGACAAGATCACGCGCGTGTCGGTGCTCGATCCGTACTTCTATCGGAGCTGAAACGTGACATCGCCGGGGGGATCGTCGCTGACTCGCGGGCGGGGACGCCACCCTGCCCCGAGCCGCGGCGCCAGCTCCCAGACAAGACGGGCCGTCCCCGCGCTCAGCCGTGAGACGCCATCGCCAGCCGACGGCAGGCCTGCGGCTAGAGCGCGCTCCCGCAGTGCTTGCACTTGCGCGCGTCCGCGACCACCGCTTCGCGGCACTCGGGGCAGGTCCTCATCGCCACGGCCGGGGCCGCCGGGGCCGGCTTCGCCAGCATCTTCGTGAGCCACTGGATCACGTACGCGATGATCAGGAAGTCCACGAGGCTGCCGAAGAACGAGCCCGCCTTGATCGAGTTCACCACCTCGCCGGCGTCGTTCCGCCTGAGCACGAACTCGGCCGTGCGCCACGAGCCGCCGGGGATCACCAGCGAGATGACCGGCATCAGCACGTCACTCGTGAGTGAACCCACCACCTTGCCAATCGCGCCGCCGATGATGACGCCGAGCGCCAGCGACATGGCGTTCAGGCCTTCGAGCATGGACATGATGCGCTTGAGCATGGTGCACCTCCGGGTGAAACTTCCGCTGCATGGGAACCGCGCCGCGTTCACTCAGAACGTGGTCTGGATGTGCAGGAACCCCTTGTCGTGGACGAACGCCACGTCGTAGCGCTCCTTGTCGAGCTCCACGCATTCCGTACCCTGGAGCAGCACGCGGCCGAAACGCTTCTGCAGCGACAGGAACGCACGGGTCTCGACGCGCGTGCCCCAAGTTGACACAGGCGCTTGGCCCAAGTCCAAGACCGTGACGCGATTGCGCATGAAGCCCACGCGCGCATACGTGTGGAGTGGCGCCCGGAACGCGCCCTCGATCATCGGCATGCGGTCGATGACCTCGAGCGTGGCGTTGCTCAAGGGCGGCCGCCACACCTGCGTGCGCTCCTGGTAGAAGTAGCGCGCGGTGAGACGGCCATGGCTTCCCACCGGCCGTGACAGCGCACCCTCGATGCGCCAGCGCCGGCGGTAGACGTGGTGGTCGCCCGGCACGGTCTCCCAGTACGCGAACGAAGCGCCCTGCACCTGTTCGAACTGGAGCTCCGCGGTGGTGGCGCCGAACCGCTGCACGACGCTCGCGTCGTGCTTCACGCCCCACAGGACCTCGCGCCGGCGCTGCGTCGGGTCGCGCGCTTCGATGCGCTTGATCGAGGGCGTGAGCCACTTGCCGTTCATCTCGACACGCGGGCCGCGCCCTTGCCACTTGAGGCGCAACGCCGGCTCGTACGGGTGGCGCTCGTAGGGCTCGGACTCGTCGCCGACGCGCACCTGGCGCATGCTCCATAGCTTGTTGAACACGTCCTCGAAGCCCATCGCGGCCTGCACCGTGAGAGCGGAGCGAGGACCACCTGCATCCCAGAGCAGCCCCACGTCCTGGCGGCTCTTGTCGAACGTGGGCCGGATACGGATGCCCCAGAGCCCGAGCCGCGGCAGCGGGAAGCGCAGGTCGAACTGCACCCAATCGTAGACGGACTCCAGGTCCGAGACCTCGCGGATGCCGAGTGCCAGGTAGGTCGTGTCCCCCATCGGCACACGCACCTTCAAGTCGTGGTCCAGGTACCATTGTCCCGACGTGAAGCAGCCCTGCGAGCTGCGGAACGCGCCGGTGGCCCGTTCCCACTCCTCGCGCCACTCGATCGGCGGACGAACGAGCACGTGGTCCAGGAGGTTCTCGTCATCTTCCTCCTGCTTGCCCACGTCGAGCGAGGCGAACTCCTCGTAGCTCGCGTGCGCCACGCGGGGGGCCAGCGCGAACATCGTCGCCAGCGCGAGCGTCAGGACGACACGCCAGGACGCGGCCACAGGCGCGAGCCCGGCGAAGCGCATCAAGCGCGCGCGGCCGCCGACGTGGCGTGCGACGCCGCGCGGGCGACGAACGCGCGCGCGCGCGACTCGATCTCGTCGAACCGCCCGGCCGCGGCGAGCGCAGGATCGGCGAGTGAGCCGCCGAGACCACACGCGATGCAGCCGGCCGCGAAGAACGGCACGATGTTGTCCAGGTTCGTGCCCCCGGCGGCGAGCATGGGCACGTTCGCGAGCGGGTCGCGGACGACCTTGATGTAGTCGGGCCCGCCTGCCACGCCCACCGGGTACACCTTCACCAGGTGCGCGCCCTGGTCCACCGCGTGCAGGATCTCGCCCGTCGTGTAGGCCCCCGGGCAGTAGAAGACACCCGTCTCGCGCGCGACGCCCGCGACCGCCGCCGAGACGTTCGGTGCGATCAGGAACCGCGCGCCGGCGTCGAGTGCGTCGTGCGCCTGCTGCGTCGTGAGCACCGTTCCCGCGCCCACCACCACGCCGATGTGCGCGTCGCTCACGAGCTGACGCATCACCGCGGGTGCATCGGGTACGGAGTACGTGACCTCGACGAGCGCGATCCCGCCGCGGATCACGGCGCGCGCGGCCTCGAGCGCGTGGTCGGTACGGGCGGCGCGGATGACCGCCACCAGCCGGTGCGCTCGCACCACGTCCATGACGCGGGCCGCGTCGTGCGGGAGGTTCGTCATGGCGGCGGACTCTACGCGCGGCTTCGGAGGGCGTCCACCGTTGTCGCGAGCACTCACGAAGGCGTGACGCGGCTCGCGAGACGCGTGCGCACCGGCGCCGCTGTGGCATGATGCGAAGCGCGCTGCTTCGACGGGACCAGGGGAGAGAACCGAGCATGACTTCGCCGCGCCGCATCCCCCGATGGGCGTGGATCATCGCCACGCCGATCGTGCTGTTCGCACTCGCATGGGGCGCGCTCGCCGTGCTGTTGCCGCCTGCCCGTGCCGCGCAGCTCGTGCGCGAGCAACTCAAGCGCAGCCTCGCGCGCGACGTGCGCTTCGCGAGCGTGTC
>JAHFBX010000010.1 GCA_023249815.1 Candidatus Eiseniibacteriota bacterium | reverse complement strand
CCAGCGGCGCCTCGCCATCGCGGACCAGTACGACGCCGGGCTGCGCGACGTGCCGGGCATCCGCCTGCCGCAGGTGGACGACCGCCAGGCTCACGGCTGGCATCTGTTTGTGATTCAGGTTGACCCGGAGCGGCTCCGCATCGGCCGCGACGTCTTCATCGAGAAGCTCATCGCCCGGAACATCGGGGTCAGCGTGCACTTCATCCCCCTGCACGTTCACCCCTACTACCGGGAGCGCTACGCGCTCCAGCCGGACGATTTTCCCCATGCGATGGCCGCCTACGAGCGCATCATCTCGCTCCCCATCTACGCCAAGATGGAAGACGAGGACGTGCGACACGTGATCGACGCCGTGCGGGACATCGCCACGGAGGGCCGCAGATGAAACGCTTGCTAGACCTCTCTGCCTCTGCGATCGGACTGCTGTTGCTGTGGCCCGTGTTCCTCGTCATCGCCGTGCTCATCAAGCTCGAGGACGGCGGCCCGGTCCTGTTCAAGCAGTTGCGCGTGGGACGCGGCTGCAAGTCATTCTTCATCCTCAAGTTCCGCACCATGCGGGTGGATGGCCCCGCGAAGGGCCCCGCCATCACGGTGAAGGACGATCCGCGTGTCACCGCGATCGGCGGCCTGCTGCGCCCGACCAAGCTCGACGAACTGCCGCAGCTCTGGAACGTGCTCGTGGGCGACATGAGCCTGGTCGGCTCGCGCCCCGAAGTACCGCGCTACGTGGACATGTTCCGCGCGGAGTACACCGAGATCCTCAAGATCCGTCCCGGCATCACCGACCTCGCATCCATCCGCTACCGCGACGAGAACAACCTGCTCGATCAGTCGGGCGATCCCGAGGCCACGTACATCGAGCGCATCCTGCCGGAGAAGCTCAAGCTGGCGCGGGATTACGTGCGCAAAGCGTCCATGTCATACGACTTGCAGCTGGTGTTGACGACGCTGGCCTGCCTGCTCTACCCGGCCCGCGCCATCGAGCGCGCGGTGGACAGGCTTTCCCCGTACCGCTTCTGGCTCGGCCTCCTGGTTCAGAGCGCTGCGGTGGTCGGGGCATTCGTGCTCGCGTTCGAGATCCGCTTCGACGGACGCGTTCCCGCCGAGGAGGCGGTGATGTTCTGGCGCGTGCTGCCCGCGGTGATCGTGGCCCGCCTGCTGTGGCTCAACGTATTCGGCCTGTTCCACAGCGTGTGGCGTTACTCGACCGTGCGTGACCTGCGCAGCATCGCGTTTGCGGTGACGCTCGGCTCGCTCACCTGGTACGTGGCGGCGCATTGGCTGATGGGCGCCCCCGGTTTCTCCCGCGGCATCGTGATCATCGACGCGCTCCTGCTCATGGGCCTGCTGGCGGGCATCCGCATCGCCCGCCGACTCCACAGCGAGCTGCGTCCCGGTGCCATGCCGACGCGGCGCGTCCTGCTCGTGGGCGAGGAGGAGTCCATGGCCCGGGTCGCGCGCGAGCTGCTGGATCGCCCGGCACAGGACTGCCAGGTCGTGGGCATGCTGAACGGCGATCTCCGGCGCAAGGGCACGCGCATCCACGGCGTGCCGGTGCTGGGCACGAAGAGCGACCTCGGCGATGTCATCCGCCAGGTCGATCCGGACGAGGTGTTGCTCGCGATGCCGGGCGCGACGAAGGAGCTGCGTGAACGACTCCTCGCGGAGTGCCGTTCGCTTGGCAAGACCGCTCGCCTGGCACCCGAGCTCGGGGAGCTGCTGCTCCGTCGGGAATCGCCGAAGCTGGGCGGCAACTACAACCCAGAAGACCTGCTGTTCCGCGAGGCCATTCGCACGGACCAGGAGCAGGCGATCGCCGTCATCGCCGACCGCTGTGTCATGATCACCGGCGCGGGCGGCTCGATCGGGTCCGAGATCAGCCGCCAGGTGGCGGCGAAGAAGCCGTCGCGACTGATCCTGTTCGAGCGTCACGAGTTCGCGCTCTACGAGATCGAGCGCGAGCTGCGCCGGCTGCACCCCGGGCTCGTGCTGGAGCCCGTCATCGGCGACGTGGCGGACGCGTCGCGGGTCGACGACGTCGTGAGCGAGTTCCGGCCGCACGCCATCTTCCACGCCGCGGCGTACAAGCACGTGCCCATGATGGAGCGCAATCCGGGCGAGGCGCTGCGCACAAACGTGGTGGGCACGCGCACCGTGGCCGAGACGGCGATGCGGCATGGCACCGAGGTGTTCGTGCTCATCTCCACGGACAAGGCCGTGGAACCCGTGTGCATGATGGGCATCTCCAAGCGCATGGCCGAGCTCGCGCTCCAGATCATGAAGTCCGGCTCGCGCACCAAGCTGCTCACCGTGCGGTTCGGCAACGTGCTCGAGTCGAGCGGCAGCGTGCTGCCGCTGTTCCGCGAGCAGATCGAGCGCGGCGGCCCGGTCACCGTGACGCATCCCGAGGTGACGCGCCTGTTCATGACCGTGCCCGAGGCGGTGCAGCTCATCCTGCACGCGGCCAGCCTGGGCAGTGGCGGCGAGGTGTTCGTGCTCGACATGGGCAAGCCGGTCCGCATCGTGGACATGGCGAAGGCGTTGATCCGGCTCTATGGCCTGACGCCCGGCAAGGACATCCAGATCGAGTTCACGGGTCTGCGCCCGGGCGAACGGCTGTTCGAGAAGCTGCTGAACGACAACGAGACGGTGTGGAAGTCGGGCCACCCGAAGATCCTGCGCGCGGTGAGCCAGGGCGACGACTGCTACATGCGGGACGAGATGGCGCGACTGCTGCTCGTGTCCGAGGAGCGCATGGGCGGCCGGCACGAACTCATCCGCAGGCTGGAGACCACGGTCTCGGCATGACCGTGGCGTTAGGGCATCGGGCGGCCGCGCTTCCTCGGCGGGCGGGCATCGACGGCACGCCGTTTCGCGGCTGGCGCGGCTACCTCGTGCTCGCCACGCTGCTGGCACCGATCTGCGTACCGAATGGGCCGGGGCAATCGTCGCTGCTCGATATCGCGAACCTGCCGGCACTATTCAGCTTCGGGCTGCTGCTGCTCGCGGGCCGCCGCATCAAGACCCCGATGCTGGTCGCGGTCATGATCATCGCACTCGGCAGCGTGATCGCCACGTTCTCCGCGCCGTCCATGGGCAAGGCGGCGCTCGCCGTGGCCCAGGACTTCTACCTGTTCTCGTGGTTCCTGCTGATCGTGAATGCGCTCCAGAGCGAGCGCGACCTGCGCGCGATGCGCGTGGCTTGGATGTGGGCTGGCGTGGCGGTCTCGGTTTGGGCGCTACTCCAGGTGTTGCTTCACTCGGGCTCGCTCTCGGGCCTGCTCGGCGCACGCGGACTCCGCCCTGCCGGCACCATGTACAACTCGAACATGCTCGCCGACTACCTCGTCATCAGTCTGTTCGTCGCGATGAGCCTGGTGAACGAGCTGCCACGCTGGGTCGCATTCTCGGCGTGCGGCGTGCTCCTGCTGGCGCTGGTCGCCACCAAGTCGAACGGCGGCATGATCTCGCTCGGCGTGGGACTCGCGGTGTGGCTCCTCGTGAAGGCCATCGCGAGCCGGCTGCCGCTGCGGCCGGTGATCGCGGTCGTGGCGGTGATCGCGGGCCTCGCGGGCTTCGCTTGGTGGCTGAACGTGGAATTCAAGGTTGGGGACGCCCAGTTCGAGGCGATCCGTCGTCACACGTTCGCCGGCCGCATGGAACACAGCGCCGAGAGCCGTGGACGCATCCGCGAGACGCTCGAGCGCACGTACGCGCGCTCGCCGCTCGGCATCGGGCCCGGGAACAGTGGCGCGCTCACCGTGTCGATCGCCGAGCGGGAGCGGCGCGACTCCTACCAGTCCAAGGAGGCGCACAGCGACTACCTTGCGTACGCGATCGAACGCGGTCCGCTCGGACTCGCCGGCCTTCTCGTGATGACGTTCATGGGCTTCGCTCACGTCGTCGGGTATTGGCAGCACAGTCCGCCGTCCGGCGCGCGCGCCCAACGCGCGGCGCTGTGGACCGCATCCATGGCGGCGGCGCTCACGTCCTCGGCCGTGCACAGCACGGTCATCGAGAAGCTGCACTTCCGTCACTTCTGGCTGCTGCTCGCCATGGTTTGCGCTTCGACCTTCATCGCCAAGCGCCATGCCGCACGCCGACTGCTGCGCCTCGGCGCCGCGCCGCGCCGCGCGGTGGCGGCCATCGGACTGGAGCCGCGTGCCCCGGGCCGACCCGTCCCCGCGCTCGCCATGGCTTCGGCCAGGCCCGCGCTGCTCGCTCACGGCAGGCCCGCGCTCCGCCCGAGCCTCCCCGCTCGCCGGCTGGGCAGCGTCCCCGCGCTGGCGCGCCGCTATCGTACGACCGGCACCGATGACCCATCCGGCGGGGTGGTGTCATGAAGCGTGCGATCCCCGGTGCCGGTCGCCTCGCCTCCACGAATGCCCCATGCGTCGTGGACATCATCAACCTGAGCTCCTCGGCGGACACGCTGCTCAAGGAGCGCGTGCTGGCGATGCGCGAGCGCGGCATCGACAACCACATCGTGTGCATGCCCGGCCCGTACGTGCTGCCGCTTCGCGAGGCGGGTATCCCGGTCGCCACCGCGGACTTCCCCCGCGGTTACAACCCGGTGAAGCTGCTGGTGTCGCTGTTCCAGACGGCGCACTACCTGCGTCGCGTGAAGGCCGACCTCGTGCACACGCACTGCTCGGTGCCCGGCGTCGTCGGCCGTCTCGCGGCGAAGCTCGCGGGCGTGCCGGTGATCATGCACACCGTGCACGGCTTCCACTTCCACGATGGCGGCCACGGCTTCTCGCACTCGCTCGCCATCGCCGTGGAGCGCTTCGTCGGCCACTTCACCGAGATCATGCTGAGCCAGAACCGGGCGGACATCGAGCAGGCGGTGCGCTACGGCATCGTGCGGCGCGAGCGCCTGGTCTACATCGGCAACGGCATCGACGTGCACCGCTTCCCGGTCGCGCCGACACGCATGGGCACCGAGAGATCGCCGGTGATCACCTGCGTCGCACGCATGGAACCGGTCAAGAACCACGCCATGCTGGTCGAGGCGGCGAAGCTGATGAAGGAACGCGGCGCGGCGTTCGAGCTGTGGCTGATCGGGGGTGGGAGTGGCCGCGCCGAGCTCGAGGCCCGTTGCGCCGAGTGGGGACTCGCCGAGAACGTGAAGTTCCTGGGCTACCGAGACGACATCCCCACGCTGCTGTCGCAGTCCGACATCGGCACGCTCACGTCGCTCAAGGAGGGCATCCCGCGCGCCGCGCTGGAAGCCATGGTCGTGGGGCTCCCCGTCGTGGCGACGCGGGTGAACGGCACCCGCGAGGTCGTGCGCGACGGCGACACCGGCTTCCTGGTCGAGGTCGGAGACGTGAACGGGCTCGCGAATGCGTATGAGCGGCTGCTCGTGAACCCGGCGTTGCGCGCCCGCATGGGTGAACGCGGCCGCCGTGTCGTGCTCGCCGAGTACGACGAGGCTGACATCGTGAGCAACCTGGAGCGTGTCTATCGCGACGTGCTGTCGCGGCGGGGCATCCTGGCCCCGGCCCCGGCGACGATGTCGCGGGAGGTGAGCGCGTGAGCACGATGCGTGCATTCGCTCCCGAGCCCGCGCCCGCCCCGGCCAAGGCCCCGACGGCGCCGGTGACCCGCGTCGGCCGTAATACGGCGTTCCGCGTGGCCGCCCAGGCGGTGAGCGCCATCATCAACGTCGCCGGCATGGTGCTGCTCGGCAACTACCTCTCGGCGAGCGGATATGGCCAGTACGCGTTCTATTACGCGCTCATTCCGCTCCTCTCGAGCGTCGCGGACCTCGGCGCGGGGGTCATCCTGACGCGCGAGGTGGCACGCACTGCGGCGTCCGCGAACCGCTGCCTCGGCGACGCGCTGATGCTGCGCGGCACGGTGGCCGTGGTGCTGCTGGCGGTGGCGGGCGTCGTGTCGTCGCTCACGCTGCCTCCGGCGAGCGCGCTGCTCGTCATGATCGTCACGGCCGCGGCCGTGCTGGACTTCGGCCAGGACGTCTCGGTGTGGATGATGCGGGCGAGTGAACGGCTCGATCTAGAAGCCGTCATGCTGCTCGTGAGCCAGAGCGCCTGGATTCTCGGTATCGCCCTGGGTGTGGCATTCGGCGCAACCCTTCCGCTCTTGTTGGGAACGGCCGTGGGGGCCTTCCTGCTTCGGTCGGTCGTGGGAGCGCTGTTGGTGTCACGCCTGGGGCTCAAGCCTGACTTCTCGCCTGCGATGGCGCGATTCCGCCGACTGGTGGCCGAGGGCTGGCCGGTCGCGATCTCGCTGCTCATCGTCGTGCTCTACGGTCGCGTGGGCGTGTTCTCGCTCAAGGCGCTGGCGAGCGACGCGGAAGTCGCCTGTTTCAACGTGGCGTACATGCTGTCGCAGCCGTTCGGGTTCCTGGGCTCGTCGCTCGCGATGGCGGCGTTCCCGGCGTTCGCCCGGATGAGCGGCGGTACCACGCCCGACCTGTCGCGCCCGCTGCGCGCGGCGTTCAAGTACCAGCTGCTCGTGTCACTGCCGCTGGCGGCCGCGCTCGTGGCACTCGCCGGCCGCATCGTGCCGATGCTGTTCCACGACGCGAGTGGCTACGCCCGCGCCGCCGCCGCGCTCGGCATCACGTCACTCGCGCTGCCGTTCGTGTTCGTCAACCTGCAGTCGCGCTATCTGCTGGCCGCGATCGGCCGTCAACGCGTGTACCTGTGGGGTGTGGCCGCCGGACTCACCGCCAACGTGATCGGCTGCGCGCTCACCGTCCCCACGTGGGGCGTGATGGGTGCGGCCTGGACGTTCGTGGGCGCCGAGATCCTCGTCTTTGCCGTGTGCCACCCCGCCATGTCGAGCCACGTCAGCCACGCCGCGCTGCTCGGCCAAGCGTTGCGCCCCGCGCTCGCGGCCCTGCTCATGGCGGCGGCGATCTTCGCGCTGCACGGTGTGGCGCTGCCGGTGACCGTGCTGGCGGGTGCGCTCGTCTACGTGCTCGCCCTGTTCTTGGTCCGCGCCTTGTCGCGCGAGGAGTGGGGCGTGCTTCGAAACGTGTTGCGGTCGTTCCGCATGTCGCGCGCCGCCGGCGATCGGAGCCCGTCATGAGCCGGCGAGCGTTCGCGAGTCGTGCTGTGCCCGGGGCGGGACCCCGGGCGAACGAGGAGACCTTGATGCCCCCCGCAGGCGTTCTCGAAGGTGCCCTGTCCCTGCCGCTCTCCCGAAACGGCGCCGCCGATGGGCGCGAGGTGCTGTCGCTGCTGTCGCTCGGTGCAAACGAGACGAGTGAGGTGGACGCGCGCCTCGCGGACGTGGCGCGCCTGCCGTTCGTGACTTCGGTGCTCGGGCTCCCGGACCGCCACCAGAAGGGCCGCATGGAGGTGCCTTCCAGCATCGGCATCTCCAGCCGGGGCGTGATCGTGCCCGAGTTCACCTCGGTGGCCGTGAACGACGGCATGGGCGTCGTGCTCACCGACCTGCACGCGCGCGACCTCTCGCCCGAGCGGATCCAGGCGCTGTTCATGCGCATCGGTTCTCACAGCGCCGGCAACGTGTTCGAGCGCAATCGCTACAGCCTCGACACCGCCGACGTGCGCCGCGTGCTCGTGCACGGCGGCCGCGCCGTGACCTCGCGCTACGACCTCGATCCCATGACCGCGGAGCGCATGGAGAACGGCGCGCGCATCGATCTGCCGGGAGATCCCGAGCGTTGCATTCGCGAGTGCGTGCCGAACTCGCTCCTGAACGGACACCTGGTGGCTTCCGAGATGGGCTTGAACTTCGGCGGCAATCACTTCCTCGAGCTGCAGGTCGTGGACGGGATCCGCGATCCGGCGCAGGCCGAGCGCTGGGGCGTCCGCGAGGGCCAGGTCGTGGTCATGTATCACCTCGGACCCGGGCCGTTCAGTGGCACGCTGCTCCACCACTGGTCGCGCCGCACCAAGCTCGACCCGCGGCGCGCGCCGGCATTCTTCCTGTCCAAGCTCGGCTTCCACTACGGCCAGCGCCTCGGGCGGGGGAGCCTCGGCGCCAAGTGGCGGACGCACTTCCGCAGCAACGGCTGGACGCCGATCGCCGAGCCGTCCGCCGAGGGCCAGGCATTCATCGCCGCGATGGCGATGGCCATGAACTTCGGCTACGCCTACCGCCTCGCCACCGTGCGCGCCGTCATGGACGGCCTGCGCGAGGCGATCTCTCCGAACGTGCGCGCCGAGCTGCTGTGCGACATCTCGCACAACGGCATCACCGAGGAGACGCTCGGAGGGGAGCGGTCGTGGGTCGCGCGCCACAACGCCTGCCGGCTTGCGCCCGGTCAGCCCACGATCGTCGCGGGCGCGTGGGACGTCCCGTCGTACCTCGGGCTCGGGCTCAGCGATTCCGGTGGCACCATGCACTCGTACGACCACGGCGCCGGCCACCTGATCGAGACGGCGCGCGCGGAAGCTCAGCTGTCGCCGACCGAGGAGACCGTGACGCGCGTGCGGATGACGCGCGGCCGCAACGCGCGGGTCGTGAAGGCCCGCGACGTCGCCGTGATGAAGCCGGGGCCCATCGACGGGCTCATGGACCGACTTGCCCAGCAACACCTCATGCGACCGGTCGTTCGACTGCGCCCGGTCGGCAATCTCAAGAACTAAGCCCAGGGACGCCAGACATGCCCAAAGCCACCGAGATTCGCCAGGTCTGCCAGGCCGGTAAGGATCGAGATCCGGGCTGGTACCGGATCCATCGCCGGCTGTCCATCCACGTGACCGCGTTGCTCGTGGACACGCCCATCACCATGAACCAGGTATCGCTGCTCATGATGGGCATGGCCGCAACAGGCGCCGCACTGCTCACCTCACACCAGCTATGGGTGAACGCGCTCGGCGGTGTCTGCCTCTATCTGTCGTTCGTGCTCGACAAGGTGGACGGCGAGATCGCGCGCTATCGCGGCCTGCAGGCACCCATCGGCATCCTGCTCGATCGCTTCCACCACCGCCTCATGGAGCCGCTCGTGTTCCTGGCGCTCGGCTGGCGCGAGTGGCAGTCCACCCACTCGGTGATGCCGCTGTTCGCCGCACTTGCCACCATGCTGGCCGCCAACATCGTGGAGGAAGTGCAGCACCTGCCCGCGTACATCGCCGCCAAGCACGCGCGCGAGACGCGCGATTGGCCGTCCCCCGACGTCGCCGGGCCGCCGCGCTGGCTCGAGCGCGTCGCCGGGGTGATGCGCTCGCTCAAGACGTTCCGCACGTTCATCACCGTGGTGCCGCTGGCGCTCGGTGCCATCTTCGCGGAGGCACTCTCCGGCCGCCCGGTGATCACGTGGCTGCTCCTGACGAGCGCGGTGGCGCTGTGGGTGTACGTCGTCTTCCAGGCGTTCTATTACGCGAACGGCGGGCTGGACGCCAAGATGGCCGAGCACACGGAATCACTGCCACCGCTGCCACCGCTGCCACCGCGTCTGCGCTCAGAGCGGCCCGCTCCGGCCCCATCGCGGACCCCGACACTTTCGCTCGTGTCCTCCGGCCGCCACCCCCGAGGCCAGGGCCAGCCTGGCCCCGCAGGGCGGACGCTGCTGGTCCTGCTCGCGCTCGGCGTGTGCGCGGGCCGCTCGAGCGCCGCGACCTACTACGTGGACAATTCCACGGCCTCGTGCAGCAATACTGGCGCCGGGACGCAGTCGCAACCCTACTGCACGATCTCGGCGGCGCTCGCCGCCCGTGGCGTCGCGGGCAACACCATCCTGGTCAAGCCCGGCATCTATCCCGAGACGGTGACGCTGCCCGCCTCGGGCACCTCGGCGAACCCGCTCGTGATCCGCGCGTTCAGCGGACCGGTCATCGTGGACGGTGCCGACGACTTCTCGGCCACGAACAAGTGGACGAACACGACCGGAAACATCTGGCGGGCGTCCACGGTCAACTGGAGCCCGAAGCAGGTGTTCGCCGACGGGGCGCGGCTCACGATCACGACCGCGAACACGAACTCGATCCCGGCCGGCACGTTCAAGTACGTCTCCGGCTCCGGGCTGTACGTGAATCTCGGCGTGAGCGGCAATCCCGGCACGCACGACATGAAGGTGGGCCGCCGCAACTACGCGATCGTGCTCTCCGGCAAGTCGTGGATCACGATCGATGGCCTGACCGCCACCCGCACCGAGGACCGCGGCGTCTACATCTCGAACGCCTCGAACGATATCCAGTTCATCAACGGAAAGGTCTCGTTCGCGAACAAGTACGGCATCTACTTCAGCGAGGGCGCCCGTGCGCGCATCGCGAACTGCGTCGTCACCGACAACGCGAACCACGGCATCATCCTCACGACGGGCGCGACGGAGTGCGTCGTCGAGAACAACGAGAGCGCGCGCAACGCGGTGCCCGGTTCGCGCTCGGCGAACGGCCTCTACATGTACGGCACCACGAACAGCATCATTCGCAACAACCGCTGGCACGACAACCAGGACACGGGCCAGCACTTCCAGAGCGCCTCGAACAACAACGTCTCGTACAACAATATCAGCTGGGCCAACGGCGACCATGGGTACGACCACCTCGGCGCCACCGGCACGTTCCATACCAACGACGTGTCATTCGGCAACTACAAAGACGGCTTCTCGATCGAAGGCGGCGCCACCGGCACGCGGCTCTACAACTGCATCTCGGTGGACAACGGCATCTCGACCGGCGAGTACGACCTGTGGGTGAGCAACGACTCCAAGACCGGGTTCACCTCGAACGACAACATGTTCTGGAACTCCACGAGCGCGCCCCCGGTCCGCTACGGCTCGAGCACGTACTCGTCGGTGGCCACGTACGCGTCGGCGAGCGGACAGGACTCGCGCTCGAAGCAGCAGGATCCCCGGTTCGTGGATGCGGCGTCGGGCAATTTCCATCCGTCCCCGGGATCGCCGGCCATCGACAACGGCAACTCATCGGTGGCGAACTGGCCCGCGACCGACGCCGAAGGGAACGCTCGCGTGGACGATCCGGCCAGCTCGAACGTGGGGCTGGGGCCCGTGAACTACGCCGACCGTGGCGCGCTCGAGTTCCAGATCAATGGGCTGGCTCCCGTGGCCGACCTGCTGGCCGATCCCGCCCTTGCGAACGCGCCGGCCCTGGTCACGCTCGACGCCTCCAGTTCATTCGACCCCGACGGCAGTATCGTGAGCTACGAGTTCGACTTCGGCGACGGCGTGAGCACCGCGCCGCAGGCCGGCCCGATCGCGATGCACACGTATACGGCGGGCACCTACCACGCCATCGTGGAGGTCACCGACAACATCGGCCTCAACGCGCGCGACACGGTCGTGGTCATCGTGAACGCCCTGCCGGTCGCCGCGCTCGCCGCGACGCCGTCCTCGGGCAAGGCGCCGCTCACCGTGAACTTGAATGCCGGCGGCTCCACCGATGCTGATGGCGGCATCGTCTCGTACCGGTTCGACTTCGGCGATGGCGTCACGCTCGGGCCGCAGGGAGGCTCGACGGCGTCGCATCTCTATGGTAGCGGAACGTGGAAGGTGCAGGTCACCGTCACCGACACGCGCGGAGCCACCGACACGCTCAACACGGCGCTCACCGTGACCGTGGGCCCCCCGAACGTGCCGCCCACCGCCGCGATGACGCTGTCGCCCACGTCGGGCCAGGCGCCGCTCGCGGTGACCGCGAACGCCTCGGGCTCCTCGGATCCCGACGGCGGCATCGTCTCCTACCAGTTCACGTTCGCGGACACCATCGTCGTGGGGCCGCAGGCCGGTTCCAGCGCGACTCGGACACTCGGTGCGGGCATGAATCGCGTGAGCGTCGTGGTCACGGACACCGATGGCGCGACCGCGAGCTTCACGGACTCCCTGCTCGTGATCCCACCGGCGCCGGACCAGCCACCCGTGGTGGTCGCGCCCCCCACCGCGACGGTCGCCGAGGGCGGCACACTGTCGCTCGCCATCACGGCCTCGGATCCCGACGGCCAGGCGCTCACGTCGCTCGATGCCGACCTGTCGCAGCTGCCGAGCGGCAACGACGCGTCCTTCGTCGCAGACCAGAACTTCACCTCGGGCACGCTGACCTGGCACCCAACGTTCGCGCATGCCGGCACCTACTCGGTGACGTTCACGGCTGGCAACGCGCTCACGGGCCAGGCCTCGACGGAGGTCACCGTGACGCCGGTGGATCGCGCGCCGGTGGTGAGTGGCCCGACCGTGGTCTCGGGGCCCGTCGAGCAGCTCGTATCGTTCTCGATCGCCGCGGCCGACCCGGACGGCGACGCCATCGCAACACTCACAGCAGACTGGTCGAGCCTGCCGGGCGGGAATGACGCGGCGTTCAGCCCCGGCTCCGGCAACACCAGCGGCACGTTCACCTGGACGCCCGGCGCATTGGACACGGGCAGTTTCGTCGTCACGTTCCAGGCCACGAATGCGCTCTCGGGCAGCCTCACGACGAGCGTGCGCATCGGCGTCGCGGACGTGGCGCCCGACGTCGTGGCGGCCGCCACCGCGCAGGCCACGGAGAATGCACCGTTCTCATTCGTCGTGACGGCCTCGGATCCGAACGGCGACCCGATCGCGTCCATGGTGGCCGATCTCTCGGGGCTGCCGGCGGCGAACAACGCCGTGTTCACGCCCGCCGCGAACAACCTGGGCGGAACGCTGACATGGACACCCACGTTCGCGGACTCGGGTTCGTACGTCGTGCGCTTCATGGCCAGCAACGCGCTCGCCGACACCGCCACGACCGTGGTGAACGTCGCGAACGTGGACCGCGCGCCAATCGTGACCGCTCCGGTGAACGCGGGCGGTCCCGCGCTCACGAACCTCACCATCAACGTGACCGCCGTGGATCCGGACGGCGACGTGATCACGTCGCTGGCCGCGAACATGTCCCAGCTCCCGGCGGGACACACCGCCACGTTCACGCTTTCGGGCGGCGCGGCGGCCGGGCTGTTCTCGTGGACGCCCGCGAGCACGGAGCAGGGGGTCTACGACATCACGTTCACGGGCTCCAATGCGCTCTCCGGCCAGGCGACGACGCGCCTCACGGTCACGGCGCCGAATCAAGCGCCCACCGCGGTGTTGGGCCTCACGCCCAGCATTGGCAACGCGCCGCTGCTCGTGACGGCGAGTGGCTCGGGCTCGACAGATCCCGAGGGCGCCGCGCTCACCTACCGGTTCGATTTCGGCGACGGCACGATCGTCGGCCCGCAGAGTTCACCCACGGCGACGCACACGTTCGCGGCCGGCACGTGGACGGTGCAGCTCACCGTCACCGATCCGCTCGGCGCCATTCACAGCACGTCGGCGACCGTCACGGCCTCAGCCGCCGGCCCCGGACCCAACCTCGTCACGAACCCGTCGTTCGAGAGCAACTCGAACGGCTGGAACTCTTACTCCGGCGGCGTCCTGCTCCGCGTCGCAGGCGGTTACGACGGCGCCTGGGCCATGCAGGTGACGGGCGGCGTGGTCGGTTCGAGCTTCGGCCTGAACGACAGCCCCAACTGGGTGGCCGTGACGCCCAGCGTGGGCACGCGCTACCGCTTCACGGCGTGGGTGCGCTCGGCGAGCTCCGTGGGCTCGGCCAAGCTCCTGGTCCGCGAGTACCAGGGAGGCACCAAGATCGGCGGCACCACGACGTCACCGCTCGTGCCGCTCACGACCGCCTGGCAGATGGTCACGGTGGATCATGTCGTTCAGCAGGCGGGAACCACGCTCGACTTCCAGATCGCCGATCAGGTCGTGGTTGCGAACGAGGTGTTCCTGAGCGACAACGTCAGCATCTACATCATCCCGCCGAGCCAGCCGGCCGCGCTCATGGCAGGCGCGGAGGACGCGATCACGACAGGGCCCTCGCTGCAGTTCGGCGCGTGGGTGACGCCGTCCGTCGTGCGCGCAGACGCCACGCTGAGCTTCGTCACGACGCGGCCGGGTGCCGTGCGCGCGGACCTGTTCGACGCGTCCGGACGGCTGGTACGGAGCCTCGTGAACGATGCCGACGTGGCGCCGGGCATGCACCGGATCCCCGTGGATGGCAGGAGCGATCGCGGCGATCGACTGGAGTCCGGGATGTACTTCTTCCGAGTGCAGGCCACGGAGCGGACAGCGGTCGGCAAGCTCGTCTTCACCCGCTGAAGTGGTTTCATGGACGAAGGGTTCACTCGTGGCGCGCAGACCTCCGCCCCGTGGGGGGGTGGGGGCGCTGCGGGCCGTCGCCGCTAGCGGCGCTTGCGCCCGGCGGGACGCGCAGGGGCGGCCACGCGGTCTCGCGCATCGAACACGTAGCAGCCGAACACGCCGGGCGTCCCACAACCCTGGCCGCAGGCATCGGCCCAGTCGCTCGCGAACATGACGCGGCGACCGTCCGGCGAGGGCACGCCATGGGCTTCGGCGCGGTAGGGCTTGCCGGTGCTGTGGTAGTGCCCGAAGCGCTCGACCTCGCCGCTGCCATCCAGCTTGAGGGCCACGATCTCGCCGGCGAAGCGCCGCCCGAATTGGGGCGCGCCCGTGGCGTACGTGACGTAGATCCAGCCCGGGCGAGCGGTAGCGCGTGCCGAGGCGTGCATGAAACCGGCCTCGTTGGCGCCGTCGGTGAGCTCGGTGACGAGCCCGTCCCGGAGCCGCAGCTTGAGCACGCGTCCGAGGCGCGAGCCGGGGCAGGCGCGGCCGCCCACGAGCACGTCCGCGTCACCGTCGAACGGGTCCACGGCGAGGTCCGCATGCTTGAGCGGGAACACCCAGCCGTTGGGGCGGTTCGCGAACGAGCCGCAGCGGAGCGACCCGCCGGCCATGACATGCGGCCGGATGACGAGCGCCGTGTCCACTTCGTAGATGCGGTGCAGGTCGCAGAGCGTGTCGCAGTCCACGCCGCCGCTGCCGTACTTGACGTCGATGTAGCGGCCCGAGGGCGAGATGCTGATGTTTCCCGGCGGGCAGAACGTGGGCTCCTGCACCCGCAAGCTGCAGGGCGGGAACGTGTACACGGGCCCGATGCGGCGGAACGGGTAGCCCGGCGCGTTCGGCGAACGGGGGTCCATGTCCACGACCACCATGCGCCCGGCGTCGGCGATCACCACGAACCGGCCGTCCGCGGACGTGTTGCCCTCGCCGCTGCCGATGCCGTAGTCCGCCCTGAACGGCAGCGTCCAGCTGCGCGTTTTGACGCAGCGGGCCACGTCGAACCACATCAGTTCGGTGCCCGCCTTGTTCACCGCGATCTGCTCGTTCGCGTGCGCCGGGCTCGGATGCCAGCGGTAATCCCAATTGTCGAACGAGTCGCAGGGCGTCGAGACCGGCTCATAAGTCTCGCCATCCAGCAGCAGCGGCGAGCGCCGGGCGCCGCCCTTGCGGTTCTCGATCGTGAGGAGCTTGCCGGTGGCGTTCCACGGCTGGAGCCGCGAGTACTTATGGCGCACGTCGGTGCCCCACACGGTGGCGACCGGCGTGGCGGGCATCCCGGGATCGCCGCTCACGCGCGTGAGCCGAGTGCGGAACACGGAGTCGGCCGTGGGATTGAGATACGCCGGCCGGGGCACCACGGGGATGGTCACGACGCGCGTGCGATTGCGGAACGCCTCGTTCGTGCCGGGTGCAGCGGCCGCACACGCCAAACCCAGCACCCCAAGGCAGAGGCCGATGATCCCGGCGGCCACCGTGGCACGCCGCGTGCGACGTATGCGATTCGAGAGTTCGTGATGCGCACCTTGCATCATGGTCACCTCACCATAGCCCGGACCACCGGAGAGAAGGAAGGCCGGATGGTCTGACGCCCGACGAATGCCGAGTGCGCGCCCCCCGATGGGGAAGGGGAGCGCACGGCGCGGCCCGGCCCCACCGGGGATCCACGCCGACCCGACTCGCCACAGCCCCAACGCCCGCCTGACCCAGTTCTCTCTCTCCCTCTCTCTCTCCTCTCTCCGGGGGAACCGATGTCGCGCTTGCACACAACCGATCTTTTTCTCACTCGCCGCTGCCGGCGCCCAAACGGCCCCCGGCGGGCCGCGCCACCCGCGGCGGTCCTATGGTCCACGCTGGTGCTCGTCCTGCTGAGTCCCAGCGCCGCGAACGCGGCCAGCGTGTTCTACGTGGACAACGGCAATCCGAACGCGTCCTTGACCGGACCCGGCACGCTCCAGGCGCCGTACCTCACCATCTCCTCGGCGCTCGCCGCGCACCCGGACGCTGGCGTGCAAATCGTGGTTCGCGCCGGAACCTACCGCGAGCGCGTCGTGGTGCCTGCCTCCGGTTCGGCGGACCAGCCCATCCTGATCCGCGCGGAGGGGCCGGTCATCGTGGATGGCGCCGACGACCTCGCTTCGCCGGGGTTGTGGTCGAACGTGTCCGGTGGCGTCTGGCTCGCCGCCGGCGTGGACTGGGCGCCCAGCCAGGTATTCGCCGACGGCGTGCGACTCTATCCCTCCACCCAGCCGATGGACCAGGTGGAGATCGGTCGATTCCGTTGGACGCCGGGTGTCGGGCTCGCCGTGAACGTGGGCGGCGCGCCGTGGCTCCACGCCACCGCCGTGGGCCGTCGTACGCACGGCTTCCTGCTCGTGAACCGCGCCCACGTGTTCATCGACGGGTTCGAGGTCCGGCGCGCCGAGCGCAAGGGGTTCGAGCTGCTCAACTGCACGCACGTCGTCGTCCGGAGCAACCTTGTCCACCTCTCCGCCGCCGGAGGCATCGAGGTGGAGGGTGGCTCGACCGTGCAGGTCCACGGCAACCGGGTGAACGACAACAACCACCACGGTATCCTGTTCCGGCTCGGAACGACGAACTCGCTGATCGACGCGAACGAGTCGTTCGGGAACAACCGCTACACCGAGGATGGTGCGACCGGCATCTACCTGTCGGAGTCGTCGAACAACATCATCGAGGGCAACCTCCTGCACGACAACCAGGACAGCGGCTGTGAGATCCAGACCAACTCGAACAACAATCTCGTACGCCAGAACGTGTCGTGGTCGAACGGCGACCACGGTTTCGCGCACCTCTATGCCACGGGCACGCTGCTCCTCAACAACGTCGCCTGGGGCAACCACACCGAGGGCTTCTCGCTAGAGGGTGGTGCGACCGGCACGCGCATCTACAACTCGATCTCGGTCAATCGTGCGCTGGCGCCGGAGTCCTACTGCCTGTTCGTGGACTCCAGCTCCACGGCCGGGTTCGATGCCGACTTCAACATCTACTGGAACGTGGCCGACCAGCCGCCCGTGCGCATCGGGCACGACATCTATCCGAACGTCGCCGCCTACCAGGTCGCGACCGGGATCGGCCTCCAGAGCTTCGGCGCCGACCCGCGTTTCATCGACGCATTCAATGGCGACTTCCACCTGCGCGCCGACTCGCCGGCGATCGACGCGGCAACCTCCGCTGTGCCGGGGTGGGAGGAGACGGACGCGGAGGGCCGGATGCGCGCCGACGAGCCGGACGTGCCCAATACCGGCTACGGCCCGACGGGATTCGCGGATCGTGGCGCGTACGAGTACCGCAGTTCGACGCTCTCGGTGGGTGGCCCGACCGTCTCGGGCGCCCTCTCGCTGTCGACCGCATTCCCGAACCCAGGTCGCAGGAGCGTCACGTTCACGCTGGAACTGCCGGAGGCGGGCGACGTGAGCTGGAGTGTGTTCGACGTGCTCGGCCGCGAGGTGTGGAGCGAGCACGTCACGCGACCGGTTGGACGAAGCGAGCTGCGTTGGCCGCTCGTGGACCGTTCGGGCGGCCGAGTGCCGAACGGCATGTACCTCGTGCGCGTGAACCAGGGCCCCCGGAGCTCGACAGGCCGATTCATCGTCATGCAGTGAGTGCCGCGCGCGAGAGAGCGCGGCAGGCGGGCGGGCCCGGCGGTGTCCTTGCCGGGCCCGTTCCTATTCGCGGGGGGTTCCAAGCCATTGACGCCCCGGCCCGGCCGGGGAACACTGCCGCGCATGGTCAGCCGCCCGTGGGCTCGTCGCGGCCCCGCCGCACGCGGGGTGATCGGCATCGTGCTGATGGGGCTCCTGCTCCACACCTTGGGCTGCGGCGTGCGTGGTCTCAAGCGCGTGGAGGTTGCCCCCAGCCAGCTCGCCTCCGCGCCGAAGCAGAACGCCACGCTCAAGGCGCACCTGCGAGACGGCAGCGTGATCGTGTTCGACTCATGGGCGTTCGACGAACGCGCGCGCGCCGTGCGTGGCGACGGTCGTAAGCTGGACCCCGACCGGCGGAACGAGGCTCCAGGCCCTCACGAGGTGGCGCTGGACTCGGTGGCGGTGTTCGAGAGCGACGCGCTCACAGTGCCCGCTGCGATGGCGCCCGTGACCATGATGATCGGGCTCCACGGCCTCGCCTCGGCGCTGTGCCTGAGCAATACCAAAGCCTGCTTCGGTTCGTGCCCCACGTTCTACGCCTGGGACGGCGAGCGACCGGTGCTCGTGGCTGAGGCGTTCTCGGCGAGCGTCGCGCCCGCCCTGGAATCCACCGACCTGGACGCCCTGGACCGCGTGCACGCCGCGCAGGACCGACTCGAGCTCACGCTCACGAACGAGGCGTTCGAGACGCACGTCGTGAGGCGCGCCGACCTGGTGGTCGTGCCGCGTCCGCCGGGCAGCCGGGTGCTGGCCGACCAGGAGCGCGGTTTGTGGCTCGCTTCCGGCTGGCTCGAGCCCGACCAGGCGCTCGGGGACGAAGGGGACTGTCGCGATGCACTCGCCCGGCGCGACGGCATCGAGCGCACGAGCCTCGCCGACTCCACCGACCTGGCCGCGCGCGAAACACTCGAGTTGCGCTTCGAGCGGGCGCCCGTGGGCGAGCTGGGCGTGGTGCTGGTGGCGAGGCAGTCGCTCTTGAGCACCTACGTCTTCTATCAGGCGCTGGCGTGGATGGGCCGCTCGGCGGGAAGCTGGCTCGCGTCGCTCGAGCACGTGGAGATTGCGTCGCGTGGCCAGACATTCGGCCCCGCGCGCGCGCTGGGCGGCATCGAGGTGCAGGTGCGGGACGCCGCTGGGTGGAAGACGGTTGGGGAATATCGCGAGACCGGGCCGCTCGCGAGCGACACTCGCGTCGTGCGATTGCCCGAGCGGGCGCAAGGGGCGCTCGACGTGCGGTTACGGTTCACGCGCGGCCTGTGGCGGTTGGACCAGGTGGGGTTGGTCGCGGTGCGAGGCGTCGCGAGCCCCGTGCGCGTGCCCCCCGATGGCGTGACGCGGCGTGGCCGGCCTGACGCGGCGGCGCTGGCGTCGCTTCGAGACGGCGTCACGCCGCTCGTGACGCTCCCCGGCGACACGCTCTCGCTCGTCTATCAGCTGCCGCCGGCCGCGGAGGAAGCCGAGATCTTCCTCGAGAGCCGCGGCTACTACATGGAGTGGATGCGCGACGCGTGGCTCGCCGAGGAGAACCCGGTCAGGGTCGCGAGCTTGTTCCTGGACCCGCACGCCGCGCTCCGCGACCTGGCGCCCGCGTTCAAGCGCGTCGAGCCCGACATGGAAGCCATGTTCTGGGGCAGCCGCTATGCGCATTGAGTCCGGCGTACGACCGCATCCCGGCGGACGTTGCTCCTGGCATGCGCTCGAGCCGCTGATGGCACTCGTGGTCGGCGCCGCGCTGCTCGCCGGATGCGCGACTCGACACTCGCCTCCGAACTGGCTGCCCTATGCCCAGACGGCCGCGCGCGAGGCGTACGGCGGTTGGATCACCGTGCAGCTCGGCGACGGGAATCTCGCCCAGCAGGTTGCCGGCGAGCTGCTCGCGGTGTCGGAGGACAGCCTCTACGCCCTGCGCGACAGCACGGTGAGCGCGTTCCCGCTCACGAGCGTGCGGCGGGTCCTGCTCGAGGTCTACGATCCCAAAAGCAGCGAGGTAGGCCAGACGACACTGGCCGGTACTTTGCTCACGATCACCCACGGCTGGTGGCTCATCATCACGGCGCCGCTGTGGATCATCGTCGGTACGTCGGCGACCGCTTCGCTATCCCACGATGGCATGATGACCGTGACGCCCGCCGACGACCCGCGCGCGAGGAAGGTCCAGACGCCAACGGGCCGGCGCGTCCTGACCTGGAAGGATCTCGCCATCCACTCGAGATTCCCGCAGGGCATGCCCCCTGGCCTGGACCGGACGCGGCTGCACGAGAGGCCGCGCCGGGTGCAGGACAAGCACGGCAAGCCCTGGCCCGGATCCATCTCTACCCGCTAGAGGAGCAGGGAACCCAGCAAGGGGGGGGAGTCGGACGAGGGGGGAGCCGACGAGGGGGCCAGCGAAGGGGGAGCTGACGAGGCGGCCAGCGAGGGGGGAGCCATGGAATCCACGCGTGCGGGCCGCCCGCGCATCGAGTCGATCGACATCGTGCGCGGCGCGGTGATGGTGCTGATGGCGTTGGACCACGTGCGCGTGTTCGCCGGCGTGCCCGCTGGCGGACCCACGGCTGCGGTGTTCCTGACGCGCTGGGTCACGCACTTCTGCGCCCCGGCGTTCTTCTTCCTGGCCGGCACGTCGGCGTTCCTGCGTGGGGCGGGCTCGGCAGCCGCGCCTTCGCTCCCCCGCTGGCTGGTCACGCGTGGCGCGCTGCTCGTGCTGCTCGAGCTCACGCTCATCCGGTTCTGCTGGACGTTCAACCTGGACTATTCACACTACCTGCTCGCCGGCGTCATCTGGTCGCTCGGATGGAGCATGGTCCTGCTCGCCGCGGTCTCGCGACTGCCCCTCGGTGTGATCGCCACGCTGGGTCTCGTGATGATCGCCGGCCACGACATGATCCCCGGGCTGCTTGGCGAGCAGCGGGCCGCGCTGCTCGCCCGCGCGTGGGGACCGCTACTGCGCGTGCTCTATTTCGGGGGCGGCATCTCGTTCCGGGGCGGGCAGGAGCCCAGTTTCTTCGTGCTCTACTCGCTCGTGCCGTGGTGGGGCGTGATGTGCGTGGGATTCGCGTTCGGCAAGCTGATGACCGGCGACGCGGCCGCGAGGCGCAACTGGTGCGTGCGGATCGGCGTGCTCGCGACCGCGTTGTTCATGGCACTCCGGGCCACGCAGCTCTATGGCGACCGGCCATGGGTCCCGGCGCCGGGCGAACCACCGTGGGCCCCGGGCTGGATCATGTTCCTCTCCACCACCAAGTACCCCGCCTCGCTCCAGTTCCTGCTCATGACGCTCGGGCCGACGCTGGTCGCGATCGGCGTACTAGAGGGCGTGACCACGCGCTTCACGCGCTGGCTCTCGGTGTTCGGTCGCGTGCCGATGTTCTACTACCTGCTCCACATCCCGCTCATCCACGTGCTGGCGCTCGTGCTCGCCGCGATCCGCACGCCGCAGGCGCTGGGATGGCTGTTCGGGAACCATCCGCTCCTGCCGCCGTCTGTTCCGGACGGCTACATGTGGCCGCTGCCGCTCCTGTACGCGGCCACGATCGGAGCCGTGCAGATGCTCCACCCGCTCTGCCGCGGGTACGACAAGGCCAAGGCCGAGCGACGGTGGAGGTGGACGGCCTACATCTAAGGTAGGACGAGGGTGAGCAGGTGCCGCCGGCCCGCCACCCGACGTGTCTCGCGATCGCCACCTCGCCACCGCACGCGCAACTGACAGCGACGTGACACGGACGCGACAGATGCGCGCCTGCGCGTTCGTCCAATTGTCAGTGGCGTCGCCCAGCACCTGCCATGGACGCGCCGGTGTCACTCGAGCTCCCCGGGCAGGAGGTGGCGGTGGGAGCGCGTTCGTCATCATCGGGTGTACGGCGGCAACGGGAGGCGCATATGAACGCTTCGAGATGGGAGTTCGGAAGGCGGGGAGTGGCCGCGGTGACGATCGCCATGCTCGCCGTGGTCATGACCCTCGGCGTACGGCAGCTTGGCGCGCGCACGCCCGCGAAGGCCGAAGTCGCCACCGAGGTGGTCGGGCGTCGCGACCTCGTGCAGACCGTCGAGGCCACCGGCACCGTGGAGCCCGTGGAGATCGTCGAGATCAAATCCAAGGCCTCGGGCCAGATCGTGCGCATGCCCGTGCAGGTGGGCTCAGTCGTCAAGGCCGGCGACCTGCTCGCCCAGATCGATCCGCTCACGGTTCGCAACCAGTACGAACAGACGCTCGCCGCCGAGCGTGCGGCCGACGCGCAGGTGCAGGTGGCCACCGCGCAGAAGGAGCGCGCCGACCAGTTGCTTGCCCGCGAGCTCATCGCCCCGGTGGACCACGAGACCGCCACGCTCGCCGTGGCCAGCGCCAAGGCCGCGCTCGCCAAGGCGCGCGCCGACTTGGAGATCGCGCGGCAGGCCTTGAACGACGCCACGGTGCGGGCG
>JAHFBX010000009.1:13275-22200 GCA_023249815.1 Candidatus Eiseniibacteriota bacterium | reverse complement strand
GCTGCACCGGCTGTGGCAACATCGCGCGCCATGGACCGCGTGCGCGTGCTGGAATGGGTGCGGGACCCGAGTGGCGTGTGGGAGCTGCCGCGCGGGTTGGCGGCTTCGGTCGCGACAGCGCTGCCCGGCGTGGAGGTGTGGAGCCCGGACACGCGTGACGAGGCCGACGCGCGTCTCGCTGACGCCGACGTCGTGCTCGGCTTCGCGGTACGAGCGGCGAACTTCGACCGCGCGCGGAATCTGCGCTGGATCCACTCGACGGCCGCGAGCGTCACGGGCGTGCTGTTCCCCGCGCTCGTCGAGAGCGACGTCGTGGTGACGAACTCTCGCGGACTCCACGCCGACTCCATGGCGGAGCACGCGCTCTCGATGATGCTGGCGTTCACGCGCAAGCTGCACCTGGCACGCGACGCACAGCACGCCCATACGTGGGCGCAGGAGTCGCACTGGCGCGACTCGCCGCCGCTCGGTTCGTTGAGAGGCTCCACGCTCGGCATCGTGGGCCTCGGGCACATCGGTCGCGCGCTGGCCGAACGCGCGAGAGCGATGGGGATGCGCGTGCTCGCCGTGCGAAGGCATCCGGTGGACCCGCCGGAGCCGGTGCACGCGCAGTGGCCGGTCGAGAGGTTGGGCGAACTGCTCGCGAGCTCCGACTGGGTCGTGCTCGTAGCGCCGCTCACGCCCGAGACCCAGCGCATGATCGGGCCGGAGCAGCTGGCCCTCATGCCTCCGCACGCGCGACTCGTGAACCTGGGTCGCGGCGCGCTCGTGGACGAGGACGCACTCGTGGACGCGCTGCGCTCGCGCCGGCTCGCCGGCGCGGCGCTCGACGTGTTCGCGGAGGAGCCGTTGCCGGCGTCGAGCCCGCTCTGGGACCTGCCCCAGGTGATCCTCACGCCGCACACGTCGGGGATGGCGCCCCGCTACTGGGAGCGCGCGATGGAACAGTTCACGGCAAACCTCGCCCGCTTCCTCGCGGGCGAGCCGCTCACGAACGTTGTGGACAAGCGAGCGGGTTACTGACGTGCGCGCGCTCGGCGTCCTGCTCGCCGGTGGCCGCGGTTCGCGTCTCGACGCCGGCGTGCCGAAGGCGCTCGTCCGCTGTGCGGGGCGAACGCTGCTCGACCGCGCGCTCTCGGTGCTGCGCGAGTCGTGTGACGAAGTGGTCGTGGTGGCGCCGGAGGGCATGTCGCTGCCCGTGCCGGCGCGCGAGCGCGTGGCGGATCCGACCGGTAGCGTCGGACCACTTCCCGCGATGGTCGCCGGACTCGGCGCGCGAGCGCACGACGAGGCGCTCGTGCTCGCCGTGGACATGCCGCTCGTCGAGACGGCGGCGCTCGCGCGCCTGCGCGCGCGACGTGGCGAAGCGCTCGCGGTGTTGCCGCGACCCGGCGGACTGGCGCAGCCGCTCGCCGCGTGGTACTCGAATCGTGCGCGCGAGCGACTGGCACTCGAGGTCGAGGCGGGCGTTCGACTGGTGACGCTCGCAGTCGAGCGGCTTGGCCCGGTGTGGGTGGATGACGACGAACTCTCGAGCTGGCCCGGTGGCAGGGAGGCGTGGGCGAACGTGAACACGCGCGAAGAACTCGCGATGGCCGAATCGAGGCTCGCGATGGAACGCCGGTGAGCCGGGCATGGAAGAAGCTGCCGCGGTGAGCACGTCGAACGCTTCGACGTCGGGGAATCGCGCGGCGGACGCGGCGTGGCTCGCGCGCGCGCACGCCGCGTTGAACGCGCGGCATCCCGGGTCACGCGCGTTCTGGTTCTACGATCTGGACCACGTTCGGGCCCGTGCCGAGCACTTAAAGCATCACTTGAATCAACTCCGGCCTCGGATTCACTACGCACTCAAAGCCAATGGGTTACCGGCCCTCGTTCGCGCCCTGCGCGAGGCAGGATTCGGCGCCGACGCGGGCTCGATCGGCGAGCTCGAACTCGCGCGCGCCTGCGGGTTCCCGTCCGGCGCCCGGACGCTCTCGGGCAATGGCCGAACTCCCGAGGAAGCGACGTGGGTGGCGCGACACGGCGTCGAGTGCGTGAGCGCGGATCATCCGGGCGAGCTGGAACTGCTCGAGCGCGAAGCAGCGCGCGCCGGCGTTCGCGTGAGCGTGGCGCTGCGCGTGAACCCCGGCATCGTAGCGGGCGGACATCAGCACATCGAGACCGGTCATGCCGCGAGCAAGTTCGGCATGAGCGTGCCTCAGGCGCTCGATGCCTGGCGCGCGAGTGAACGATGGGCTCACCTCCAGTTGGACGGCGTGCACATCCACGTGGGATCGCAGGTCGCGAGTGTGGCGCCCTTCGTGGACTCCGGTCGGCTGGCGCTCGAGTTGGTGGGCGCGTGCGCGAACGCGGGTCACGTGCTTGAGAGCGTGAACCTGGGCGGCGGCTTCGCGGTGGACTACGACGGGACCGGGAGCGAGTTCGATGTGGCGTCGCTCGCGACCTCGTTGAGCTCGCTCCCGGGTGCGGCTCGCGTGCGCTGGTGCTTCGAGCCCGGGCGCACCCTCGTCGCCGCGGCGGGCACGCTCGTTTGCGAGGTGCTGTGGGACAAGCATCGCGACGAGACGGACGGCACGCGCCGGTTCGTCGTCCTCGCCGCGGGCATGAACGACCTGTTGCGGCCGGCGCTCTATGGCGCGCGACATCGCATCTTTCCCTTGTCGCCGCGAGCGGGGGCGATCACTCCCGCCGACGTCGTCGGCCCCGTGTGCGAGTCGAGCGACCGCTTCGCCATGGACGAGCCACTCCCGCCGCTCGCGACCGGCGACCTGGTGGCGCTGCTCGACGTGGGCGCCTACGGCGCCGTGATGTCGAGCGGCTACAACGGACGCGGCCGGCTCGCGCAGGTGGTGCAGGAGAGCGGACGCCTGCGACTCGCGGCACCGGCCGAGAGCTTCGTTCAGCCGATGGAAGCGGGCAGCGAGGACCTCTGACACGCCTCGGCGTGGTCGCGATCCGCGCTGCCGCCCGACGCGTCCCGCGGGTGCCGCGCCACGCGTCGCGAGTCAGTTGACACCCGCTGCGCGTGGCCGCGAGACTGCACCGCCCAACCCCACCTCATAGGCCCACGCCCCGTCCGCGCGAGTCTCCAAAGCGGACGTGCGCGCACGAACAGGATGACAGGCGCGGCCGCACGTCCGGATCCCCCGACGGGGCTCCCGGCGGTTCACGCCGTGAACCTACTCAAGGAGAGCTCCCCGGTGCTCCAGGTCGTGTGCATCAAGCAGGTGCCCGACACCGAGACGCGCGTCAAGGTGGCCGCCGACGGCCGCACGCTCGATCCCACGAGTGTCACGATGATCCTGAACCCTTACGACGAGTTCGCCGTCGAGCAGGCGCTGCGCGTGAAGGAGCAGGCGGGCACCGGCGAGGTCGTGGCGGTGTCGCTGGGTGGCGCGGGCGTGCAGACCACGCTTCGAAACGCGCTCGCGATGGGTGCGGATCGGGCGATCCACCTCAGAGCCGAGGCCGCGGTGCCGGACGCGCTCGCCATTGCGAAGGCGCTCGCCGACGCGATCAAGTCGCTCGACGCAAGCATCGTCTGGCTGGGCAAGCAGGCGGTCGACGATGACGGCGCGCAGGTCGGCCCGATGCTCGCGACCCTGCTCGGGCGCCCGTGCGTGAGCGTCGTCGCGAAGTTCGAACTCTCCGGCACGATCGCGAAGGTCGAGCGCGAGATCGAGGGCGGACGGGAGCTCGTGCAGGCCCCGCTGCCCGCGGTGTTCACGACCGACAAGGGATTGAACGAGCCGCGCTACGCATCGCTCAAGGGCATCATGGCGGCGAAGAAGAAGGTGATCGAGGAACGCACGGTCGAGCTGGGCCCGCCACACCTCGAACGGCTCGCGTTCGAGCTGCCACCGCCGCGCGCAGGCGGCCGCATCGTCGGCGAGGGCGTCGCTGCGGTGCCGGAGCTGATCCGCGCGCTGCGCGAGGAGGCGAAGGTCCTATGAGCGCAGCGAAGGTGATCGGGATGAGCGCAGCGAAGGTGATCGGGATGCGCGCAGCGAAGACGGTGCCGATGAGCGCAGCGAAGGTGATCGGGATGCGCGCAGCGAAGACGGTGCCGATGCGCGCAGCGAAGGTGATCGGGATGCGCGCAGCGAAGACGGTGCCGATGCGCGCAGCGAAGGTCATCTCATGAGCATCCTCGTCTACATCGAACAGCGCGACGGCCACGTGCGTCCGGTCGCGCGTGAGGCGCTTGGCGAGGCGACTCGCCTCGCCGCTGCCCTCGGCGGCACGGTGACGGGTGTCTACTGCGGCGCGACCGACGACGGGCTCACCTCGTTGGGCGAAGCCGGCGCCGCGAAGGTGTTGGTCGCCAAGCACGAGGCGTTCGTGCGCTACGACGGCGCGGGCTATGCCGCCGCGGTCGCGGCCGCAGCGCGCGCCACGAACGCGACGCTGGTGTTGTTCGGCGCATCGTCCATCGGCAAGGACATGGCGCCGCGCGTCGCGGCACTGCTCGGCGTCGGGCTCGCTGCCGACTGCACGGCGCTCACCGCAAAGGACGGGAAGCTCGTCGCGCGCCGGCCGGTCATGGCCGGGAAGGCGTTCGAGACGGTCGGCTTCCCGATGTCGCCGGCGATGGCGACGCTTCGGCCCAAGGTGTTCGCGCCGCCGGCTCCGCAAGCGGGGAAGACCGCCGAGGTCGCGCCGCTGGCGTTCGACTGGGACGCGGCGGCACCCCGCGCGATCGTCACCGGCACGTCGGGGGCGACCGGCGACAGGCCGGACCTCACCGAGTCCGAGATCATCGTGTCGGGCGGTCGAGGCTTGAAGGGTCCCGAGAACTTCGGACTCATCGAACAGCTCGCGGATGCGCTCGGCGCCACGGTCGGCGCCTCGCGAGCGGTCGTGGACGCCGGGTGGCGGCCGCACGGCGACCAGGTGGGACAGACCGGCAAGACGGTGAGCCCCAAGCTCTACGTGGCGGTCGGTATCTCGGGCGCAATCCAGCATCTCGCCGGCATGTCGTCGTCTCGCTGCATCGTGGCCATCAACAAGGACGCGGACGCCCCCATCTTCAAGGTGGCGGATTACGGTCTGGTCGGCGACCTGTTCGAGGTGGTTCCGGCGCTCACGGAAGCCATCCGGAAACTCCACTGACGCAAGCGCTACAGAGGCTTGACGCTGGCGGAGGGGCCGCGTAGGTTGCGGTGTTCGGAGGCGCACCACGCGCCTGCCAACGGAGGACGACGCGCGGCATGCTCGAGTATCTGCCGGTCCTGCTGTTCGTGGCGGTCGGGTTGGGCTTCGGAGCGGTCACCATCCTGGCCTCCTCGATCATCGTGCCGCGGCGGGTGACGCCCGAGAAGGTGTCGGCCTACGAGTGCGGCGTGGACCCGGTGGGGGATGCCCGCGGCCGCTTCACGATCAAGTTCTACATGGTGGCGGTGCTGTTCATCCTGTTCGACATCGAAGCCGTGTTCCTCTACCCGTGGGCGGTGGCGTTCCACTCGCTCGGGCTGTACGGCCTGATCGAGATGGTGCTGTTCATCGTCATCCTGCTGATCGGCTACCTGTATCTCCTGAAGAAGCGCGCGCTCGAGTGGGAGTGAACCGAGGCCCCGTCCGATGAGCGAAGCGAAGAGCCTCCAACGATGACCGACCCCCGCGACAACCCGTTCCGCACGCTCGCCGAGCAGGCTCCGTCGCGTCCGGCCGCCGAACTCGCCATGCCGATGAGCGAAGAGGACCGCCTGCGCGATGAACTCGAGCGCGGCATCCTGTTCACCACCGTCGAGAGCCTGGTGAACTGGGCGCGCGCGAACGCCATCTGGCCGCTCGGGTTCGGGCTCGCATGCTGCGCCATCGAGATGATGGCGATCGCCGGCCCGCGCTTCGACGTGTCGCGCTTCGGCGCCGAGGTGTTCCGCGGCAGTCCGCGCCAGGCCGACCTCATGATCGTGGCGGGCCGCGTCAGCATCAAGATGGCGCCGGTGCTGCGCCAGCTCTACGACCAGATGCCGGATCCCAAGTGGGTCATCGCGATGGGCGCGTGCAGCTCGTGCGGCGGCATGTTCAACAACTACGCGATCCTCCAGGGCGTGGACAAGATCGTGCCGGTGGACGTCTACGTGCCCGGCTGCCCGCCGCGTCCCGAGGGCCTGATCCACGGGATCATGAAACTTCAAGAAAAGATCCTCACCTCGAAGATCGAACTGGGGCCGTTCCCGCGGAAGAAGAAGCGCAAGGTGGCGGCCTCGTGACGCTGGCTCCCGAGCGGGTCGAGCAGCGGCTGCGCGAGCAGTTCCCCGGCGTCGCGTTCGAGCGCCAGCGAGGCGAGGCCGTTCGGGACTTCACGTTGTTCCTGCCCGCGGACCAACTGGTCGGCGTGTGCACGTTCCTGCGCGACGATCCCGAGTGCGGGTTCGAGATGCTGTCGTGGATGGGCGGCGTGGACCTGCTGCCGCGCGTGCCGCGCTTCGAGTGCGTGTACAGCCTGCTGTCGGTGAAGCAAGTGACCCGCTTCACGCTCAAGGTGCGCGTGCCCGAGGAGCAGCCGCGCGTACCCACCGTATGCGGCGTGTGGCCCACCGCGAACTGGCACGAACGCGAGACCTACGACTTCTACGGCATCACATTCACCGGCCATCCGGACCTGACGCGCATCCTGCTCCCCGAGGACTGGGTGGGCTGGCCGCTGCGCAAGGATTCACCGCTCGGCTACGAGGAAGTGGCGTTCACGCACAACACGCCGGGCCGGAAGCTCCCGTCGCCGGCCCTGAAGAAGCTCGCGCCCAAGAAGGTTCGCTACCGTGCGCAGTGAGACCATGACGCTCAACATGGGGCCGCAGCACCCCAGCACGCACGGCGTGCTGCGCGTGGCGCTCGAGCTGGACGGCGAGAACGTCGTGGCGTGCAAGCCGATCATCGGCTACCTGCACACCGGCATGGAGAAGCAGGCGGAGTACAAGACGTACACGCAGTCCATCCCGCAGACTGACCGCATGGACTACCTGGCTCCGCTGAGCAACAACCTGGCGCTCTGCCTCTCGGCCGAGAAGCTGCTCGACATCACGGTGCCCGAGCGCGTCCAGGCCATCCGCGTGCTGCTCACCGAGCTCACGCGCATCAGCGCGCACTGCGTGTGGCTCGGCACCCACGCCATCGACATCGGCGCGCTCACGGTGTTCTGGTACTGCTTCCGCGAGCGCGAGAAGGTGCTCTCGATCTACGACATGGTGTGCGGCGCGCGCATGACCGCGAGTTACTTCCGCGTCGGCGGGCTCGCCATGGACATCCCGGCGGGCTTCCTCGAGCGCTGCGAGAAGTTCGTGGACGAGATGCCTGGGCACATCGACGAGTACGAGTCGCTGCTCACGAAGAATCCGATCTGGCTGGCGCGCACGAAGGGCGTCGCGCCGTTGACCGCGAAGGACGCGCTGGCGTGGGGCGTGACGGGCCCGTCGCTCCGCGGCTCGGGCGTGAACTGGGACCTGCGCAAGGCCGAGCCCTACTCGGGCTACGAGACCTACGACTTCGACGTGCCGCTCGGAAAGCACGGCGACGCGTTCGACCGCTTCGCCGTGCGCGTTGCCGAGATGCGGCAGGCCACGCGCATCGCGAAGCAGGCGATCCAGCGCGTGCGGAAGCTGGGGGAGAAGGGCGAGTACCGCCTGCGTGACTGGAAGTACGTGCTGCCGCCCAAGGAAGAAGTGAAGACTTCCATGGAGGCCCTGATCCACCACTTCAAGATCGTGGCGCACGGCTTCTTCCCGCCGGTGGGCGAGGCCTACCACGCGGTCGAAGCGCCGAAGGGCGAACTCGGCTTCTACTTCGTGAGCGACGGCTCGTCCCGGCCGTGGCGCATGAAGGTGCGCTCGCCCTCGTTCGTGAACCTGCAGGCCCTCCCCGTGATGGTGGAGGGCAAGCTCGTCGCCGACGTCATCGCGGCGATCGGCAGCATCGACATCGTGCTCGGGGAGATCGACCGATGAGCGAAGCGAAGAGGCTCACATGAGCGAAGCGAAGGGGCTCACATGAGCGCAGCGAAGAGGCTCACATGAGCGCAGCGAAGGGGCTCACATGAGCGCAGCGAAGAGGCTCACATGAGCGCAGCGAAGAGGCTCACATGAGCGCAGCGAAGAGGCTCACATGAGCGCAGCGAAGACATCCGAATGAGCCACGACACCGTCATGCCCGTCGAGGCACCCGCCACGCTGGCTTGGCCCGAGAAAGCGAAGGCCGAGGTGGCCGACGCGATCGCGCGCTACCCGGTCAAGCGCTCCGCCGTGATGCCCGTGCTGTGGATCGCGCAGCGCGAGTGGGGCTGGCTGCCGCCCGCGGCCTTGAAGCTCGTCGCCGAGGCGATCGGGCTCCCTGAGGCCGAGGTGTTCGGCATCGCGACGTTCTACACCATGTTCAACATGAAGCCTGTCGGACGTCACCACCTCCAGGTGTGCATGACGCTCTCGTGCTCGCTCATGGGTTCGGACAAGCTGTTCAAGCACCTCGAGAAGAAGCTCGGCGTGGGTCACGGCGAGACGACACCGGACGGCCGCTTCACGCTCCGTCGCGTCGAGTGCCTCGCGGCGTGTGGCGCGGCCCCGTGCATGCAGGTGGGCTTCGATTACCACGAGAACCTGGACGAGGCGAAGACCGACGCGCTGCTGGAGACGCTCCGATGAGCGCAGCGAAGAGCCTCACATGAGCCGTGGGCCGCTGCTGTTCAAGGACATCGACACGCCTGGGCTCGCCGGGATCGAGACCTACAAGCGGGGCGGCGGCTACGAGACGCTGGCCGCGACGCTTGGCAAGACGCCCGCTGACCAGGTCATCGAGGTGGTGAAGGCGTCGGGATTGCGTGGCCGCGGCGGCGCCGGCTTCCCCACCGGCATGAAGTGGAGCTTCGTGCCCAAGGCGAGCCCCAAGCCACGCTACATCGTGTGCAACGCCTACGAGTCCGAGCCCGGC
>JAHFBX010000009.1:3811-13265 GCA_023249815.1 Candidatus Eiseniibacteriota bacterium | reverse complement strand
ACGGGTCGCACCTGGGCTACATCTACCTGCGCGGCGAGTTCGAGTACATCCAGCGCATCTTCGATCGCGCGATCGAGGAAGCACGCGCAGCGGGGTTCCTCGGCGACAACGTGGCCGGCAGCAGCTACGCGTTCCAGCTCCACACGCACCTCGGCGCCGGCGCGTACATCTGTGGCGAGGAGACCGCGCTCTTGTCGTCGCTCGAGGGCTTCCGCGGGCAGCCGCGGTTGAAGCCGCCGTTCCCCGCGGTGGAGGGGCTTTACGCCTGCCCGACGGTCGTGAATAACACCGAGACACTGATGGCCGTGCCGCCCATCCTCAAGAATGGGGCAGCCTGGTATCGGCAATGGGGTACTGAAAAGAGCGCGGGCACGAAGGTGTTCAGCGTGTCGGGACCCGTCAAGCGCCCGGGGAACTATGAAGTCCCGCTCGGCTACTCGATGAAGAAGCTCATCGAGGACGACTGCGGCGGCATGCGCGACGGCTTGAAGCTCAAGGCCGTCATCCCGGGCGGCTCGTCCGTCCCGCTGCTCCCGGCCGCCGACCTCGACACGCCGCTCGACTACGAGAGCATGAATGCGAAAGGCACGTTTCTCGGTTCCGGCGGCGTCATCGTGATTGACGACCACACCTGCATCGTGGACGCGCTCTGGAACGTGACGCGCTTCTACGAGCACGAGTCGTGCGGCAAGTGCACGCCGTGTCGCGAGGGCACGTACTGGATGAGTGAGGTGTTCGAGCGGCTCGAGAACGGTCACGGCAAGCCCGGCGACATCGACCTCCTCGCCGACGTCGCGGACAACATCCTCGGCAAGAGCTTCTGCGCCTTGGGCGACGCCGCGGCGATGCCCGTGCAGGGCGCGCTCAAGCACTTCCGCGACGAGTTCGAGTACCACGTCGCGAACAAGTCGTGCCCGGTGAACCGACGCCGCGAAGCGGTGGCGGGGGTGCGGGGTTGAGCGAACTCGTCCGCGTCACCATCGACGGCAGGAGCGTGGAGGTCCCGGCGGGCACGCTGGTGACCGACGCCGCGCGCGCCGCCGAGGTGCACGTCCCCATCTTCTGCTCGCACCAGAAGCTGCCGCCGCTCGGGGCCTGCCGCATCTGCGTCGTCGAGGTGGGCACGCCGAAGCTGGGACCCGACCGCAAGCCCGTCATGGGCGCGGACGGCACGCCGGAGATCGCGTGGATGACGAAGGTGCAGACGGGCTGCACGACGCCGGTCTCGGACGGCATGCACGTACGCACCGCCTCGGAAGTGGCCACGAAGGCGCGCAAGGGCGTGATGGAGTTCCTGCTCGTCAACCATCCGCTCGACTGCCCGATCTGCGACGAGGGCGGCGAGTGCCAGCTCCAGGACCTGGCGTTCGCCTTCGGCGCCGACTTCTCACGCATGGACGACGCGAAGCGCACGTTCGACAGCGAGGACTTGGGGCCCATCGTCAAGAAGGAGGCGAACCGCTGCATCGTGTGCATGCGCTGCGTGCGCTACTGCGACGAGGTCATGGGCGAGGACGCGCTCACCGCGCACCAGCGCGGCGTGCACACTGAGATCTCGTCGTTTGACCGGCAGCCGCTCGCGTGCGAGCAGTGCGGCAACTGCGTCGAGGTCTGCCCCGTGGGCGCGCTCACCGCGCTGCCCTACCGGTTCAAGGCGCGGCCGTGGGACCTGCGCCAGCACATCACGATCTGCGAGTGGTGCCCGAACGGCTGCTCGGTGCGGCTCGGCGTGCGCGGCATGGAGATCTTGCGCGCGCGCGGCACCGAGTTCCGCGGCGTGAACCAGGAGTACCTGTGCGCGCGCGGGCGCTTCGGCCACGATTTCGTGAACACCGCCGAGCGCCTGACGTCGCCGCTGGTTCGCACCGGCGCCGCGCTCCAGCCCACGAGTCACGAGGAGGCGGTGGCGTTCGTCGCGGCGCGGCTTCGCGACCTCGCGGCGACGCACGGTCCCGAGGCCATCGCGTTCCTGGGCGGCGAGAAGCTGAACGTCGAGGAGCAGTACCTGTTCCAGAAGTTGGCGCGCGGCGTGCTCGGCACGCCGCACGTGGACGCGCGCACCCGTCCGGTCGCGGCGGTGGCGGGCGACGCCGTGCTGCGCGCCACGGGAGGCGGCCGGCCGGGGCTCACGTTCGACGCGCTCACCGACGCGCAGGAAGTGCTGGTGCTGTTCGACGACCTGCAGGGCGAGGCCCCGCTGGCGCAGGCCGCCGTCGTGCGCGGTATCCGCCAGCGCGTGCTCCACGTCACGGTGGCGCACGCGCGCCGCGTGAAGCTCGCGAGGCCGAAGTTCAAGGGCGACTGGCTCGGGCTGATGCCCAGCTCCGAGCTGGCTCTGACACTCGCGCTGACGCGCGCCGCGCTCGAGCTGGGCACGCCGTCGGGCGCCACGCCCGAGGTCGGTACGGCGCTGGGCGCGCTCGCGGGCTCGCTGGCGTCGTGGACGCCGGAGAAGGTCGAAGCCGAGACCGGTGTCCCCGCGCGCGCCGTGGTCGCGGCCGCGAGCCGGCTGCGCGCCGCTTCGCGGAAGGCGATCCTGTTCGGTCGCGGCGTGCTCGAGCATCCACAGGCCACCGCACTTCTCCAGGCTGTCGAGAATCTCGCGTGGGCGGTCGGGGCCATCACGTCCGAGTCATCGAGTGTCATGGCGTTCGGCCCGCACCACGACAGCGCGGGCGCGCTCGAGCTGGGTCTCGTGCCCGACTGCCTGCCGGGGTACGTGCAGGCCGGGGACGCTTCCGCGCGCGCGCCGTTCGAGAAGGCCTGGGGACGCAGCCTGCCCGGCGCCGGGCTCTCCGCGCGACAGGCGCTCGCCGCCGCCGCCGAGGGCAGGGTGCGCGCGCTGTGGATCGCGTCGGACGACCTGCTCGCGAGCGCGGCCGACCGCGCGCTCGCCGAGAAGGCGCTCGAGCGCTGCGAACTCGTGGTGGTGAACGAGCTGTTCCTGACGCGCACCGCGGCGCGCGCGCACGTGGTGTTCCCGGTCGCGGCATTCGCCGAGAAGGAGGGCGCCACGCTCAACAGCGAGCGCCGGCTCCAGAAGAGCAATCGTGCGCTCTCGCCGCGGGCCCAGCGTCCGGGCGGCACGGGCGCGCGGCCCGACTGGGAGGTGTTCCAGGCGGTGGCGCGATCGCTGGGCGCCGACTGGCGCTACCGGACGTCCGAGGACGTGTTCCGCGAAGTCACGCGGCTCGTGCCGGGTTTCGCGGGACTGTCCTACGCCGCGCTGCTGCCGAGCGGCGCGCTCTTGACGGGCGCGCGCGTCGCGGCGCGGATCCAGGCGGTGGAAGCGCCAGCCGCGGGCGGCGCCGACGCGCGGACGAGTGGCGCGGGTGAAGCACTGTGGCTCCTCTCCGGCGGCACGCTGTTCGCCGACGGCGGCCTCTCCAGCCGTTCCTCGACACTCGCGAAGCTCGCCGGGCCGCTGCGCGCGCGCATGGCGCCCGCGGAAGCGTCGCGCCTCGGCTTCTCGGCCGGGGATCGTGTCGAACTCGCGGGACCCGCGGGCGCGTTCGCGCTGCCGCTCGAACTCGATGACTCGGTGCCGGCGGGCGCGGTGTTCGTGCCGTCCGCGGGCGCGGAACTCAATCGCCTGGGCGCGCCCTCCAGCGCCGGCCTGCGCGTGAACGTCCGCCGGGCCGCGACGCCCGCGCCGGTCGGGGCCTAGGGGAGGGGCCGCCAGGATGGCCGAGCTCTGGAGCAACCCTGCCGTCCAGTCGCTCACCTGGGCACTGGTCAAGGTGCTCATCATCCTGCAGGCCTTGCTCGGCGCGGTGTCCTACTTGATCTATGCCGAGCGCAAGATCTGCGGTCACATCCAGGCTCGCACGGGCCCGAACCGCGTCGGCCCGTTCGGCCTGCTGCAGCCCATCGCCGACGGGGTGAAGCTGCTGTTCAAGGAGGAGTTCATCCCGGCCCAGGCGAACAAGGTCATCTTCCACCTCGCGCCGATCCTCGCCGTGGCCCCCGCGATCGTGACGTTCTCGGTCATCCCCATGGGGCCGCCGCCCATGTTCGTGGTGACCGACATCAACGTGGGGCTGCTGCTGTTCCTCGCCATGTCGAGCCTCGGCGTGTACGCCATCACGCTCGGCGGCTGGGCGTCGAACAACAAGTACGCCCTCTTGGGCGGGTTGCGCGCCTCGGCGCAGATGATCTCGTACGAACTGGCGATGGGGCTCTCGACCATCCCGGTCATCCTCTACGCGGGCACGCTCTCGCTCGTCGGCATCGTCGAACGGCAGGGCGGCTGGTACCACGTCGTGACGCTGCCGTGGAGCCTGCCGGGCCTGGGCGCGGAGCTGTGGCTGCCGAACTGGGGCATCTTCCACTGGTATCTGGTGATCCCGTTCGTGATCTTCCTCATCACCGCGTTCGCCGAGACGAATCGCGCGCCGTTCGACCTGCCGGAGGCCGAGGGCGAGCTCGTCGCGGGCTTCCACACCGAGTACTCGTCCATGAAGTGGGCGCTGTTTTTCCTCGGCGAGTACATGAACATGATCGTCATCAGCTCCATCGCGGTGACGCTGTTCTTCGGCGGCTGGCACGGCCCGGGCCTGATGTTCGGCACGCACGGCTGGTTCTCGCCCGGCCCGCCGTGGATGGGCCTCGTCTGGTACCTGGTGAAGCTCGGCGCGCTGATGTTCTTCTTCATCTGGGTGCGCTGGACGTTCCCGCGGCTGCGTTATGACCAGCTCATGGGCTTCGGCTGGAAGGTGCTGCTGCCGGCCACCATCGTGAACGTCCTGATCGCGGCGCTGTGGCTGTACGCGAGGGGGGCCGGCGGATGACCATTGCGCTGTTCGTGGGCTTCGCCGCGCTGCTCGTGGTCACCTCGCTCATGGTGATCCTGCACCGGAACCCGGTCACCAGTGCGCTGTTCCTGGTGCTCGCGTTCTGCTCGCTCGCCGGCATCTACCTGCTGCTGCACGCCGAGTTCCTCGGCATGGTGCAGATCGTGGTCTACGCCGGCGCCATCATGGTGCTGTTCCTGTTCGTCATCATGTACCTGAACCTCCAGCACGACGTGGAGTCGGGCGTGCAGATCGCGCTCCGGCGCGGCATCGGCTGGCTCGCGGGTGCGGGGCTCCTGCTCGCGGGCGCGACGCTGCTGGGCCGTGGCCTGGCGCTGGGCCCCGCGGCGGAGGTCTCGCCCGACCAGGCGTCGGGCAATGTCGCGGCGATCGGCAAGGCGCTCTACTCGCGCTACCTGTTCCCGTTCGAGCTCACGTCCGTGCTGCTGCTCGTCGCGATGGTGGGTGTGATCGTCATCGCGCGCGGCCGGGCCCGGTCGCCGAGGGAGGACGCGTGATCCCGCTCAACTGGCTGGTGGCGTTGTCGGCCATCGTGTTCACGATCGGCGTGGTCGGCGTGCTGGTGCGCCGGAACGCGCTCGTCATCTTCATGTCGGTGGAGCTCATGCTGAACGCGGCGAATCTCGCGTTCGTGGCGTTCGCGAACCACATGAAGTCGCTGGACGGCCAGATCTTCGTGTTCTTCGTCATGACGGTGGCGGCCGCCGAGGTGGCGATCGGCCTGGCGATCATCGTGCACTTGTTCCGGCTCCGCGAAACCGTGTTCGTGGACGAGATCCACCTGCTCAAGGGATGAACGCTTGAACGCTTCCCTGCTCGCCTGGATCCCCGGGCTTCCGCTCGCGGCCGTGCTGGTGAACCTGCTGCTGGGCGACCGCCTCGGCAAGAAGGGCACCGCGTGGCTGGCGTGTGGCGCCGTCGTGGCGGCGTTCGCGCTCGCGCTGCGCGCCGTGCTGCAGCTCGCGGCGCTGCCCGAACACGAACGCCATCTCTCCGAGGTGGCGTGGACGTGGATGCGCGTCGGCACGTTCTCGGTGGACGTGGCGTTCCTCCTGGACCCGCTCTCGGCGGTGATGGTGCTCGTCGTGACCGGCGTGGGGTCGCTCATTCACATCTACGCGACCGGCTACATGAGCCACGATCCCTCGTTCCGGCGGTTCTTCCTCTACTTGAACCTGTTCATGTTCGCGATGCTCACGCTCGTGCTCGCGGACAACTACCTGCTCCTGTTCGTGGGCTGGGAGGGCGTGGGCCTGTGCTCGTACCTGTTGATCGGATTCTGGTACGAGCGCCCGTCCGCGGCCGAGGCCGGCAAGAAGGCATTCATCGTGAACCGCATCGGCGACTTCGGGTTCATGCTTGGCGCGTTCATGCTCGTGACCGCCACGGGATCGCTCCAGTTCGATCGCGTGTTCTCGGCGGCGCCGCACGTGTTCACCGCCGCCGGCGTCACGCTCGCGACGCTGCTCATGTTCCTCGGGGCCACCGGCAAGAGCGCGCAGATCCCGCTGTTCACCTGGCTGCCGGACGCCATGGAGGGTCCCACGCCGGTCTCGGCGCTCATCCACGCCGCCACCATGGTCACGGCCGGCGTGTACATGCTCGCGCGAAGCCACGTGCTGTTCGAGCTGGCGCCCGCCACGATGCAGGTCGTGGCCGTGATCGGTGCAGCGACCGCCCTCATGGCCGCGACGATCGGCCTCGCCCAGAACGACATCAAGCGCGTGCTCGCCTACTCCACGGTGAGCCAGCTCGGCTACATGTTCATGGCCTGCGGCGTGGGCGCGTTCGGCGCGGGCATCTTCCACGTCATGACGCACGCGTTCTTCAAGGCGCTGTTGTTCCTGGGCGCCGGCTCCGTCATCCACGCGATGAGCGACGAGCAGTACATGCGCCGCATGGGCGGATTGAGCAGCCGCCTGCCGTTCACGCACGGCACCATGGCCGTGGCGACGCTCGCCATCGCCGGCGTGCCGTTCCTGGCCGGCTTCTTCAGCAAGGACGAGATCCTGCACGCCGCCTGGGCGAGCGGACACAAGGGCATCTGGCTCGCGGGCATCGTCGGGGCGTGCCTGACCGCGTTCTACATGACGCGGCTCTACGTGCTCACGTTCCGTGGGCCGTCGCGGCTCTCGCACGAGGCCGAGCACCACCTGCACGAGTCGCCGCCCTCGATGATCGTCCCACTCGTCGTCCTCGCAGTGCTGTCCGTCGTCGGCGGCTACGTCGGCATGCCGTTCCAGCAGGGCGGCAACGCGTTCGAAACCTGGCTGCACCCGGTGCTGTCGGCGGGCGGCCACGCGGCGCACCACGAGGTGTCCCGTGGCGTGGAGTGGCTGCTCATCCTGCTCTCGGTCGGCGTCGCGCTGCTCGGCATCGTGCTCTCGCTGCGCTCCTACTTGTGGAATCCCGCCACCGCCACCGCGCTCCAGACTCGCTTCGCGGGCCTCCACCGGCTGCTCGTGAACAAGTACTGGGTGGACGAGGTCTACGACGCCGTCCTCGTCCGGCCGTTTGTGGGCATCTCGGAGTGGATGTGGAGGTTCTGGGACGCCAAGGTGGTGGATGGCCTGGTGAACGGCGTCGGCACCACGCTCGAGGGCGGCTCGGCGATCCTGAAGCTGTTCCAGAACGGTTACGTCGGCACGTACGCGCTGTTCATCACGCTTGGCGTGATCGCGCTGTTCCTGCACTTCCTGAGGTGAGCTTGCTCCCGATCCCGTACCTGACGGTCCTGGTCTTCTTCCCGCTCGTGGCCGCCGTGCTCGTGGCCGTGCTCCCGCAGCGCTTCGAGCGCTCCGCGCGCGCGTGGGCCACGCTCGCGGCCGCGATCGAGTTCGTGGCCTCGCTGCCGCTGTGGTCGCGGCTCACGCCCTCGGCGCCCGGGTTCCAGTTCGAGGAGAACCTGGCGTGGATCCCGTCCATCGGGGCGCGCTATCACCTGGGCGTGGACGGCATCAGCGCGCTGCTGGCGCTACTCACCACGCTCATGACGTTCATCGCCGTGCTCAGCGCGTGGACGTCGGTGGAGAGGCGCTCGCGCGAGTTCTACGCGATGCTGCTGGCGCTCGAGGCCGGCATGCTCGGCACGTTCTTCTGCCTCGACCTGCTGCTGTTTTACGTGTTCTGGGAGGCCATGCTCATCCCGATGTACCTGCTGATCGGGGTGTGGGGCGGGCAGCGCCGCATCTACGCGGCGGTCAAGTTCTTCCTCTACACGATGGCCGGCAGCGTGCTCATGCTCGTCGCCATCCTGTCGCTCTTCCAGATGCAGAGGCAGTTCACGGGAGTTCCGAGTTTCGACCTGACGTCGTTCTACGCCATGCCGATCGCGCCGACGCTGCAACTCTGGTACTTCCTCGCGTTCGCGTTCGCGTTCGCGATCAAGGTCCCGATGTGGCCGGTGCACACGTGGCTGCCCGACGCGCACGTCGAAGCACCCACGGCCGGCTCGGTCATCCTGGCGGCGGTCCTGCTCAAGATGGGGAGCTATGGCTTCGTGCGGTTCGCGATGCCGATGTTCCCGAACGCGCTCGCCGTGTGCACCCCGACCATCGCCTGGATCTCGATCATCGGCATCGTCTACGGCGCCGTCGTGGCGATGGTGCAGCCCGACTTGAAGAAGCTCGTGGCGTACTCGTCCGTGAGCCACATGGGCTTCTGCATGCTCGGGCTCATGGCGATGAACGCCCAGGGTTTCGCGGGCTCCATGATGACCATGCTGAGCCACGGTGTTTCAACCGGCGCCCTGTTCCTCCTGGTCGGCGTCATCTACGAGCGGCGGCACACGCGCGCCATCGCCGACTTCGGAGGGCTGTGGAAGGTGATGCCGGTGTTTTCCGCCATCTTCCTGGTCGTGACGCTGTCCTCGATCGGTCTGCCGGGTACGAACGGCTTCGTGGGCGAGTTCCTCGTGCTACTCGGGGCGTTCATGACGAAGTTCTCCTGGGCCGCCGTCGCCGCCACGGGCGTGATCCTGTCGGCCTGCTACATGCTGTGGATGTTCCAGCGCGTCGTGTTCGGCCCCATCGTGCACGAGGAGAATCGCGGCCTCGGCGACCTCACGCTGCGCGAGCGGTTGGTGTTCGCACCGCTCCTGCTGCTCATTTTCTGGATGGGATTCATGCCGCAGCCGTTCCTCGACCGCATGCAGCCCGCGCTCGATCGCACGCTCGAGCTGACGCACCAGCGCGCCGAGCGGTCGGCGGCGCTCGTGGAACGCGCGCCGGGGATCCGCCTCGTGAGCGCGCCCTCGGGCGACGGGGGAAGCAGGCCATGATGGTCCCGCAGCCGTCGTTCCTGCCCGTGGACTGGTGGGCGCTCGGGCCCGTCCTGGTGCTCACGGCCGCCGGTCTGGTGCTGTTGCTGCTCGAGTTCATCCCGCCGCGCCCGAACGGCAACCGCGGCGCGATCGTCTCACTCTTGGGCCTCGCCGCTTCCGCCTACGCTGTGTGGCAGGTGCGCGACGCCAAGCGTGCCCTGTTCGACGGCATGTTCGTGCACGACGGGCTCACCGTGTTTTTCACCCTGTTGTTCTGCGCGGTCGGGGCGGTGGCCGTGCTCATCTCGTGGAACTACGCGAAGCGCACGCGCATCGGGCAGCCCGAGTACTACGCGCTGCTGCTCACCTCGATCCTCGG
>JAHFBX010000009.1:0-3801 GCA_023249815.1 Candidatus Eiseniibacteriota bacterium | reverse complement strand
TCGGGCTGGAGCTCATGTCGCTGTCGCTCTACGTCATGGTCGGCTTCCGGCGGAACCAGCTCGAATCCAACGAGGCTGCGCTCAAGTACTTCCTGCTCGGGGCGTTCGCGTCGGGGTTCCTGCTCTACGGCATCGCGCTGCTCTACGGCGCCACCGGCGCGACCGATCTCGGCCGGATCGGCGACTTCCTCGGCGGCTCGCCGCTCGGGCGCGATCCGCTCGTCCTGGTCGGTGGCCTGCTCGTGCTCACCGGGTTCCTGTTCAAGGTGGCGGCGGTCCCGTTCCACATGTGGACCCCGGACGCCTACCAGGGAGCGCCGACGAGCGTCACGGGGTTCATGTCGGCCGGGGCGAAGGCGGCGGGTTTCGCGGCGCTGCTCCGCGTCCTCCTGCGCGCGTTGCCCTCGCTCGCCCACGACTGGCAGCCGCTGCTGGCCGTGGTGGCCATGCTCACGATGACGGTGGGCAACGTCACGGCGCTGCTCCAGAACAATCTCAAGCGCATGCTCGCCTACTCGAGCATCGCGCACGCCGGCTACCTGCTCGTGGCGATCGTGGCCGGAAATGCCGAGGGCTCCGCCGCGGCCGTGTTCTATCTCGCGGTCTACTCGGCCATGAACCTTGGCGCGTTCGCGCTCCTCACCATGCTGGGCAGGGGCGGCGACGAACCCGTGCTGGTCTCGGATCTCGCCGGGCTCGGCTTCCGGCAGCCGCTCCTGGGGCTGGCACTCACGCTGTTCATGGTGTCGCTGGGCGGCATCCCGCCCACGGCGGGCTTCATGGGCAAGGTGCTCGTGTTCGGGGCAGCCGTGAAGGCGGGGCTCGTCTGGCCCCTGGTCGTGGTGGGCGTTCTTAACAGCGTCGTGAGTGTCTATTACTACCTGCGCGTCACGGTGGCGCTCTACATGCGCAGCCCGGAGGGCGAGCCGGTGGCGCTGTCGCTCAACGTCCCGGCGGTGGTCGCCATCGTGCTCACGGCGGCCGCCACGCTGTGGTGGGGGCTGCAGTCGCAGGGGCTGTGGCTGGCGGCGCAACGGAGCGTCTCGGGGCTCCTGTAGCAGGAACTTGCGCCAATGCGGGCCCGAGGGGGTGCCCACACGCGATACGCGCGGATGCGCTCCCGGGTCCCTCTCGCCAGCCATCCCCCGATGGGCCAGTCCGAGGAACCCGGAAAGCATCTCGGTTCGCGCTTGCGCGAGAACCCGGTCGGATCCCGCACGGCGCGACACCACGCTCACAGGGGGATAAGCGTGAAAAGCAGGTGCATCCGGATCAACTTTCTTCCTGCCGCGAGAAACTCAGCTCGTTTCGGGGAAAGGATACATTCGTAGCCTCGACGGGCACCATGCATGAGATAGAATCCCCACAAGGTCCCCCGTGACACCAAGCGAGGCCCATGTCAGAACACACATTGGGTCCGCCGACTCCCGATGGCCTGCTCACCGAGCTCTACGACGAGCTTCGGGCGCTGGCCGCGCATCACCTTCGCGGGGAGCGGGCGGACCATACGCTGCAGCCCACCGCGCTCGTACACGAGGTGTACTTGCGCATGAAGGGCCGCCCGGGACTCGAGCTTGCGGGACGCACCCACTTCATGGCCGTGGCCTCGATCGCCATGCGCCGGGTGCTCGTGGACCACGCCCGGGCCCGGGTCACGCAGAAACGCGGCGCCGGAGCCACGCACGTGTCGGTCGGCGAGGCGAACGCCATCACCACCGATCGGACGCAGGACGTGCTGCTCGTGGATGCGGCGCTCGCACGCCTGGCCAAGGTGGATGCGCAGGCCGAGCGCATCGTCGAGATGCGCTACTTCGCCGGGATGACGGAAGTCGAGATCGGCCAGGTGCTCGGCGTGAGCGAGCGCTGGGTGCGCAAGCAGTGGGCGTTCGCGCGGGCCTGGCTGCGCCGGGACCTCGAGAGCGAGTAGCGCGAGCCGGGCGGTCGCGCCCCGCGCCCTATCGCGCCAGGCGGCGTTCCTCGCGCGCGACGAGCGCCAGGACCAGCGAGTCGCGCCGGCCCTGCGCGAGCGCCCTGGCGTTCGCGAAGTCGCCGCGCGCGGAAGTCATCAACAATGGCGAGCCGCCGAGGGAGCGCCGCGCCAGCTTCACGACGCCGAGCCGCATCCACTGAATGCTCGCGTGCCGTGGCAGGCTCGTGGGTGGGAACGCGTCGGTCGTCTCGTCGAGCCGCGATTGCGCCGAGTCGAGCCAGGCGGGCCTCCGCGTGACACGCGCGAGCGCCGCGAACGACTCCGCCTGTGACGCGCGCAGCCAGGCGAGCTGCGCGGGCGTCGCGGCCGTGCGTGCCAGCACCCGGTGCGCGGTCTCGAGATCGCGCAGGCTCGAGAACAGGAGCTCCACCCGCTTCTCGGGCGCCGGCTCGACCCCGCTCTGCGCGAGCGCCAGCCGCGCCGAGAGTTCGAGCGTCTCGGAGTGGATGCGTGGCCGCTCGGGCCCCCGGTAGCCCAGGCACGCTCGAAGGTAGGTGCCTGCTGTGTCGAGCATGGCGCTCGAGGCGGTGAGTTCCCCCAATGCCAGATAGGCGCGACTCCGCTCGAACAGCAGCGAGCCGAGCGCCGTCCAGTCGAGCGCAAACGCCGCCCGTCGCTGGTAGGCCGAGTCGGACCACGAGGCCGCCTGGCGCGCCGCCTCCTCGGACGCGCGGAACCGCGCCCGCTCGGTGCCGATCTCGGCGAGCGAGTTGAAGCAATAGCCCAGCAGGTTGCTGCGCGATTGAACCTCGACGCTCGGCGGGCCAAGCGGCACGTCCAGGAGCCTGCGGTTCTCAGACAGGGACGCTTTCGCGCCCGCGAGGGCGCCGGCGAGCGGAGCGCCCTCGCCCCACAGCCGGTACACGCCCAGCTGCGCGCCCGCGAGCAGGCTCATGATCTCCTCCGGCGGCACGCGGCGGTCCCCGAGCTGGGCCACTTGCAGGTCCTGTGCGTGGCTCGCGACCGTGTCGTAGGGCGTCGCGAGCGCGTGCTCGAGCGTGACCACGGCCTGGCGCGCGTAGCCCACGTCCCAGGTGAGCTCTCCGAGCAGCATCTGGGTGGTTCCGAGGTCCTTCTCGAGGCGGCGGACCAGGATGTCGCGGTGGGAGAGCGGCGGCACCTCGCCGATGTGTTCGCGAGCCCGCGTCAGCATGTCCACCACCTGCCGCATGGTCGCGGCGGTCCGCTCGCGCTCGTAGAGGAGCGGCGTGGCCTCCGAGATCAGCGTCTCCGCTTCGCGGTAGACCGCGCGGATCCGCTCGCGCGGCACCCTGCGCTCGCTTCCCAGCGCCCACGCCAGGAGCAGCGCGGCCAGGATGCCCAGTCCCGCGAGCACGGCCGTGAGTCGCTGCCGGCGCCGGGACCAGCGCATCATGCGGCGCGCGAGCCCGGGGCCTCGTGCGCGCACCGAGTGCCCCTCGAGCCGGCGGCGGAGGTCGTCGGCGAGTGAACCCGCGTCGGGATAGCGAAGTCGAGGATCCTTTTCCAGCGCCTTGGCCACGATCCGTTCCGTGGGGCCGCGCAGCGAGCGCTGGATCTCACCGAGCGGAGACGGCTCCGAGGTGAGAATGGAGACGATCGCTCGGTGGAACGACACCGAGCTGGCCTCGTAGGGCACCCGACCGGTCAGGAGCTCGTAGAGGATGACGCCGAGCGAGTAGACGTCCGACTCGGGTCCCACGCCGGCTGGCTCCGCCTGCACCTGCTCCGGGCTCATGTACTGCGGCGTGCCGAGCATCTGGCCGGTGCGGGTCGCAAGCTCCGTGGGCCGCTCGTCACCGGCGAGGAGCCGCGCGACGCCGAAGTCCAGG
>JAHFBX010000151.1 GCA_023249815.1 Candidatus Eiseniibacteriota bacterium | reverse complement strand
GCGCGTGCATGGCGTGGTCACGAACCTGCCGTTCCTGCGGGCCCTGCTCCGCTCGCCGGAGGTGCGCACCGCGAAGGTCGACACGGAGTGGATCGAGCGGGAGTTCCTGGACGGCTTCGCTGCGCTCGCGAACGCGCCCGCACCAGACCTGGCGCTCGCCGCGGCAGCGCTCGCCGAGTCGGTGAACGGCGTCGCGGCGCCGGCGCCCGCGGTCGACACGACCGCGACGCGGCCGGATCCGTTCGCGGCACTCGGCCGCTGGCGCCAGGCGGGACTGGGCGAATGAAGTCGGCGTGGCGGGACGGCGAGCGCACGCGCGAGGTGGAGCTCACCGCGCTCGGCCCCGGCCGCTGGCGAGCGCGTGTGGACGACGCCGAGTTCGAGTTCACGGCCGAGCCCATGTCCGACGGGAAGCTCCGGCTCGTGAGCGACGCCGGGACGACGGTGGCGGAGGTCACGCCGGTGGGCGCACGGCGTTTCGTGCGGCTCGGCACGCTCGACTTCGTGCTCGACCGTGAATCGAGCGGGCGCCGGCGGCCTGCGGGCGGCGCGCACGGTGGACTCACGGCGCCCATGCCCGGCGTGATCACGAAGGTCATGGTGGTGGTGGGCGACGAGGTCGCGAAGGGCCAACCGCTCGTGGCGCTCGAGGCCATGAAGATGGAGCACCTGATCCGCGCGCCCCACGCGGGCATCGTCAAACGCGTCGCCGCGAGCCCGGGCGCAATGGTGCAGGCCGGAACGGAGCTGGTGCAGGTGGAAACCGCGCCCGGCTGACGGTGACTTTCAAGAACGGCGACGGGGGCGTAGCCTGCCGTCCGTCCCACCCGGCTGCTCTCCAAGGACTGGAAGTCGCTAGGAACAGGAGGTTCCATGCGCCGCTGGAATGTTTCGCCCGTTCTCCTCGCCGTGCTCGCCTGCTTCACTGCCCTGTCGCTCGGTGCCCCACGCGCGTCCGCCGAAGGATTCGATCTCCGGTGGAATTCGTGCGCGTCGGATGGCGGCGCGGCCAACGAGAACTTCGCCTGCGACACCGACGCCGGCACGCACCTGCTCGTGGGCTCGTTCCAGTTGGACCAGCCCATCACGGGACTCGTGTTCGTGGAGGTGGTGCTCGACTTCATCGTCGCCGACCACCTGACCGTATCACCGTGGTGGGAGTTCTTCGATTGCCACGCGGGTGCGCTGTATGCCGACGCCGCGATCTACCCCTCCGCGTCGAACTGTTCCGATTGGTCGGGCGGAAGCGGCGTGGGTGGCCTGATCGGCTGGAACCACGGGGGCAGCATCGCTCCGGCCGATACGGCATCCCACCGCCGGATCGTCGTCGCCGCCGCCGTGGACGTGCCGGGCGTGAACCTCGCCGCGAACACGGACTACTTCCTGTTCACCGTGAACATCGACAACATCAACACCACCGATCCGGGCAGCTGCGCAGGTTGCACGCAGCCCGTTTGCGTGGTGCTCAACTCGATGCGATTCACGACCACGGCGGCGCAGGTCACGACCCTGACCAGCGCGCGAGTCGCGGGCGGCAACTTCGCGACGTGGCAGGGCGGTGCCGGAGCCAGTTGCGCGTCGGTCCCCGTGAAGCGGGCCACCTGGGGTGCCGTGAAGGCGCTCTATCGGTGACGAGCGCGTCCCCGGGGCGGGCGCGGGCGGCCGTCACGCCCGCACCCGCGCCCGGAAGCCAAGCGTGGCCCAACACGTTCCCGGGCGGGGCGAATGGCATCTCAACCCCGTGGTCCGGCACGCCGATACCGCCGCCATCGGAAGCGGGTCCGGCCAAAGGATTGACCCCCGCCCGGCCCCTTGTTACCGTTCCGGCGTCGCGTGAAACTGCGCGATCAGCCGAGACGCCACGCTCCTCCCCGAGGTGGGCGCTCGTTGAAGGATGACCCAGGGCACACCGGGTTGACACCACTTCCCGCCACGACATCTGGACGTCCTCAAGCTCTTGACCTGGCCTTTCCCGAGGCCTCGATGGTCAAGAGTTTTGCGCTTTCCGGGGCCACCAAGAAGAAGGCACTCACGTGATCGTTCGAAAGTTCCCGATCGAGCATCTGGACCCCATTTCCCTGCTGGGGCACAACGATTCCAATGTCCGCCAGATCGAACGCGAGATCCCCGTCCGCATCACGCTGCGTGACGGCACGCTGAGCGTGGCCGGCGACGAGCACGAGGTGAAGCCGGCCGTGCGCGTGCTGGAGGAACTCGTCGAGCTGGCCGAGCGCGGCAAGGTCATCGAGGAGGCCGACGTGGCCACGGCGCTGGGTCAGGCGCGCCGCGACGGCGCGAGCGCGTCCGACTCGAACGGCAACGGGAACGGCGGCAACGGGAACGGCCGCGGACGGCTGGCGGAAGCGTACGATGGCGCGCCGGGCTACACGTTCGACCGCAAGGCGGTGCGTCCGCGCACGCCGACGCAGGCGCTCTACTTGAAGGCGCTCGAGCAGTCCGAGGTCGTGTTCGGCATCGGCCCAGCCGGCACCGGCAAGACCTACCTCGCTGTGGCGGCCGCGGTGGCGGCGCTACGGGCGAAGCGAGTGGACCGCATCGTGCTGGTTCGGCCCGCGGTCGAAGCCGGCGAGAGCCTGGGCTTCCTGCCGGGCGACATGCAGGAGAAGGTGGATCCGTACCTGCGCCCGATGTACGACGCGCTCGCCGACCTGATGTCGTACGACAAGATGCGCCGTTTCCTCGAGATGGGCGTCCTCGAGATCGCGCCGCTCGCGTTCATGCGCGGGCGCACGCTGTCGAACGCGTTCGTGATCCTGGACGAGGCGCAGAACACCACCGTGCGCCAGATGAAGATGTTTCTCACGCGCTTGGGACTCAACTCGCGCGCGGTCATCACAGGCGACCTCACGCAGATCGACCTGCGCTCGCCCGACCAGTCGGGCCTCGTGCGCATCCAGTCCATCCTCGGGCACGTCTCCGACGTCAAGTTCGTCTATTTCCACCCGGAAGATGTGGTGCGCCACCGCCTGGTGAAGGAGATCATCCACGCGTTCGATGTGTATCACGCGCGTGTCGAGCGACAGCTCGACGACGGCGTGGGTCCGTCGCTCGACCCGCTGGCCGAAAGCCTGCAGGACGAGATCGCTGAGGAGGCGTCGCGCATGAACGCCCCGCTGCTCCCCGACGAACGATCGCCGAAGGAAGGGGAGAGCGGCGGCCAGGGCTGACGCGCCCGCGTCCCCGACCACCTTTCCTTCCATGACCACCGACGATCGCGCCACGCCCGGCCCGGCGCTGCCTGGCCGCGCGCGCAGCGTCCGCTGGGGATTCCACGCCGCGCGGCTGCTCATGGTGGTCGTGCTGCTGGTGATCGCCGCCGTCCTGCCCACCGGCCAGGGCGCCGTGGACAAGCTGCGCTATCGCGAGGGCGACATCGCGCGCGAGCGTGTCGTGGCGCCGAACGACTTTCGCATCCAGAAGGACGACATCACGCTGCGGCGCGAGCAGGAGGAAGCGGCACTCGCGGTGCTGCCGGTGTTCGTGGTGGACCTGCGCGCGCGCACGGACGCGCTCGAACGCTGGTCGGCGTTCCAGGAGCGGGCGCTCGCCGTGGTCTCGGACCCGGCCGTGGGCCCGCGCGACCGCGCCGAGAAGCTGAAGGTTCTCGGCGTGCCGCTCGACGCCGCCGCGGCCGAGGCGCTGTCCACGCCCAGCCGTGCGCGACGCGCGCTCACCGAGCTGGGCCCGTGGCTCGCCGAGGTACTCGAGGCCGGCGTCGTGGCCGAGAAGCGCGGTGGATTCATCCTCGGCTACCGCAACGTGACCCTACGCGAAGCCGACGTCGAAGCCACCGCCCCGGCGACACGTTTCCTCGAGCGGCGCGAGGCGCTCGAACGGATACAGACGCACGCGCACGACGCGTTCGGCGTGGACAGCCGCGGCGTGACGCTGGTGGCCGCGCTCGTGAGCCCGTTCGTGGTGCCGACCGTGACCTATGACCGCAACGAATCCGAGTGGCGCCGTTCGAACGCGAAGAGCACGGTGCCCGACGTCATCGGCATGGTGAAGAAAGACGAGCTGATCGTGGACGCGAACGAGCGCGTCTCGCGCGAGACCATGCTCAAGCTGCGGAGCCTGCGGAATCTCGAGGCGGCGCGGCTGTCGCAGACCGAACATCTGTATCCGCCGCTTGCCCGCATGCTGCTCATGCTGCTGTTCATCGCAGCGTTCGCGACCTACCTCCGCATCGAACTGCCCGGGGTGTTCGGCGACAACGGCATGCTGGCGATGTTCACCGTGCTCACGCTGGCCGTCCTGGGCTGCGTCGTCGCGATCGTGAACGTGGCCGGGCTCTCGGAGTTCGCCGTGCCCCTGGCGCTGGCCCCGCTCGTCGTGGCCTCGCTCATGGAGAAGCGGCCAGCGCTCGTGTTCACGCTCATGCTGTCGGTGCTCGTCATGGCGGTCGCCGAGCTGCGCGCGCCGTTCGTCGCGGTGGCGATGATGGGCGGCGTGACCGCGGTGTACTCCGTGCAGCGCCTGCGCCACCGCTGGCACTTCGTGCGCGCTTTCTTCGCCATCTCGCTCGCGAACCTGGCCGCGATCCTGGCGTGGGACCTGGCGCGCAACACACCCGCGAAGGGCATGCTGAACGATGGCCTGTGGGGACTCCTGTCCGCGCTGTTCGCCACGGCGGTTGCGTTCGGGCTGCTGCCGCTCGTCGAACAGGTGTTCCGTCTGACCAGCGACATCACGTTGCTCGAGCTCTCGGACCTGAACCGCCCGCTGCTCCGCCGCATGCAGCTCGAAGCACCGGGCACCTACCACCACAGCATGGTCGTGGGCTCACTCGCCGAGGCCGCGGCCGAGGCGATCCACGCGAACTCGCTGCTCGCGCGTGTGCAGGCCTACCACCACGACATCGGCAAGCTGGCGAAGCCGGAGTACTACGCCGAGAACGAACCCGCCGCCTCGCGTTCGCGGCACGAGAAGCTCACGCCGTCCATGAGCGCGCTCGTGGTGAAGTCGCACATCTCCGAGGGCGTCGAGATGGCGAAGAAGGAGCGACTACCGCGTGCCGTGCGCAGCGCCATCCCCGAGCACCACGGCACCATGGTGATGGCGTTCTTCTTCCACAAGGCGCTCGAGACCGATCCCACGGCGCGGCGCGAGGACTACAGCTACCCCGGGCCGCGGCCGCGCTCGAAGGAGACTGCGATCCTCATGCTGGCGGACGGCGTGGAAGGCGCCTCGCGGGCGCTCGCCGAGCCCACCCCGAGCCGCATCCGGGGCCTGGTCCAACGCATCGTCGAGGAGCGCGTCCGCGACGGGCAACTGGACGACTGCAACCTCACGATCCAGGAGCTGGCGCGCATCCGTGAATCGTTCATCCCGGTGCTCACCGCCATCTTCCACGTGCGCGCGCCGTACCCGGCGGCGCCCAAGCCGGCCGGCAAACGAGAAATGGACGCGCGACGAGATAGTTGAACAAGCGGGCCCGGTGCGGGGGTAATCTCCACTACGGGAGGGCCCGCCATGACATCCGAGCCTCGCTGCGCCCGCGCCACCTTCGTTGGCGCCTTGCTGCTCGCCCTTCTCCCGCCCGCCGAGGCCCACGCCGCCCCCGGGATCAACCTGATGTGGAACCGCTGTTTTGGCGAGGGATCGGGTGTCCAGAACGTCTCGTTCGCGTGCAATACGAACGCGGGCTCACGGGCGATGGTGGGCTCGTTCGCGCTCACGCGGCCGATGCCGAACGTGATCGGCACGGAGATCATCGTTCAGCTTGCTTCGGAGAGCCCGGCGCTGCCGGAGTGGTGGAGATTCCGGAACGCCGGCTATTGCCGGCTCAACTCGCTGAGCGCGAACTTCGTCCTGAATCCGCTGGATGTCGTGTGCGTGGATTGGGCACAGAGTTTCGCCGTGGGCGGACTCGGTGCCTACTGCACGGCCGATTTCGGCTGCCCGCAGTTCGAGGCCGCGAACGTCGCGCTGATCAAGGCCATCAATGCGGTGCCGCAGGCGGACGCCATGGACCTCCTGGGCGGGGTCGAGTATTTCGACTTCAATCTCCTCATCAACAATGTGAAGACGGTGGGCACCGGAAACTGCGCCGGCTGTTCGACGCCGGTGTGCATCGTGCTCAACTCCATCCGTGTCGTCGATAGGGGCGACGTGAGCGCCCGGCAGATCACAACGCCCTCGGCACCCGGCAGTAACTTCGTGACGTGGCAGGGCGGCGGCGTGCCCGTCGTGGGGGGCGTCAGTGGCTGCCCCGCGGCCACACCTGTGAAGCGGTCAACTTGGGGAAGCGTGAAGTCGCTCTATCGGTGAACAGGAGGAGCCGCACCATGAGGAGTCCGTATCGCTTCACGCAGGCCGCGCTCGTCGCGGCAACCTTGCTCTTCCCGGGCGGCACATCAGCCGCTCCGGGCATCAACCTGGCCTGGAACCACTGCCTGGGAGAGGGCACCGGGGTTCAGAACGCGGCGTTCGCATGCGATACGAACGCCGGCTCGCACACATTGGTGGGCTCGTTCCAGCTCGGCTCGGACATGGCCATCGTCATCGGCGACGAGGTGGTGATCCAGCTCGCCTCGGCGAGCCCGGTGCTCCCTAGCTGGTGGCAGTACTACACCACCGTCTCCTGCCGCCTCGCGTCGTTGAGCGCGAGCTTCCTCCCGGATCCGCCCGGCGGCGTCTGCGTGGACTGGGCCCAGGGGCAGGCGGTCGGCGGCGTGTACTACTGCACGTCGAGCCTGGCCTGCGCGGACTACCCACCTAGCCCGAACGGCGCGCGCCTGAAAGTGGTCTCGGCGGTGACGCAACAGGCGGCCCAGCAGCTCCAGGGCGGAGTGGAGTACTTCTCGTTCAACGTCACGATCGACCACGCCAAGACCATCGGCGACGGAGCCTGTGAGGGCTGCTCGATCCCTGTCTGCCTCGTGCTCAACTCGATCGAGGTGGTGGATCGCACCAACCACTCGCGCAAGCTGACCACACCGACCGCGCCGGGGAGCAACTTCGTGACCTGGCAGGGAGGCGGGGTGCC
>JAHFBX010000150.1 GCA_023249815.1 Candidatus Eiseniibacteriota bacterium | reverse complement strand
CCGAAAAGTGGCGGCGTGAAGGCGACAATGGTGGCGGCCTGCTCGGCGTGCGTTTCATCCTCACGGGCGGCGGCGGGCAGTGCATGAGCGTCTACGCGCATCGGCTGCTTGCCGAGCGCGGTCGTCGCGAAGCGCTCGCCCGGCTGATCGTCCGGCGCGACTCGCTCTCGCGCCACGAGTTGTTCCGCGAGCTCTCGCTCGCCCGACCGCGCACGGAGGACCCGGTCTCCGAACAGGAATCCGCCATGGCTCGCGACGTGAACGCCGCCATCGATCGTGCGATGAGCGACGTCGCGGCCGACCAGCCGGGCTTCGTGGCCGCGGATCTCGACGCCGCGCTGCGCGCCGCCAACGCCTACGAGCCGACGCTCGAAGAGCTGCTGCCGCGCATCCGGCTCCGCCCCGGCACGATGCAGGAACCCGACCGCTGGCGCATCGGTTACGAGCACGACACGACGCTCGCCGGCCAGCGCGCATTCGCGAGCGAGGACACGCTCATCACACCCGAGCGCCCGCTGCTCTACCAGGAGATATTCTGGGTGGTGAATGGCTGCGCGTTCAAGGCGGTCTACCAAGGCACGGAGAAGAACCTCGCGACGTTCGCGCGCATGGTGGGCTCCATCCGCTTTCCGGAGAAGGCAAATGACGGCGCGAGGTGACACCCGGGTCGGCCTCGCGCTGATCGTCGCGCTGGGCCTTGGGCCGGGCTGCTCGAAGTCGGTTCCCCGCTCGGGGACGGCCCAAGTCGGACATCACCGCGTTCGCTTCGTGCTGCCCGCGGGCTGGGAGCACCTGGACCACGGCCGCCAGCAGCTGTTCCGGCTGAACGAGGCGCAGCTCACGCTCGCGGACTTGGGACCCGCGACTCGCGCGGGCATGCTGCGCGAGTTACATGCGGCGCGGGACCTGTGGCTCGCGGGCCGGCGCCGGGACGCGTTCGAGCGCGTCCGCGAGCTGCGCTCCCCCGCGCTCCGGTTCGCGCCGTGGCAGCGGCGGCTAGAGTTCTGGACGCCGTGGACCGACGCGACCTATTCACCCGAGACCGCCGACAGCGCGGCCATCGGCCCGGCGTTCGACGCGCTGATCCAGGGCACGCAGACGCTTCCGAACGAGACGCCCGACCTGTTGCTCGCCTACGTTGACGCGCTCACGGCCGAGCGTCCCGGCCGGGAGGTCCATTTCCGGAAGCGCGTCACCATCCATGACGCCGACTGGATGGACGTCGAGACGTGGAGCCGCGTGAGCCACATGAATCGCTCACGGACCGCGTTCGTCGTCAACGGCGGCTACCTGCTCGTTCTGGATATCGATCGCGGTGTCTACGAGCGGACCGGCCCCGCGTTCGACGCGCTGCTGGCGTCACTCGAGGTGGCCCCCGCCGCGCGCTGAACGCCGCGTCAGTGCGCGTCTGGCGAGTAGCGGAGCACCACCTGGGGCGCGCTGCGCGCCCGGTCCCCGGCAGCCCAGGCGTGATCGCGATCCAGCACGAACAGGCTCCGCAACAGCTCGCCGGGCTCGACGTGCTCTGTGACCCAGGACTCGCCTCCGTCATCGGTGCGCAGCACCACCGACTCGGCGACATCCGGGTAGTACCCGACCGCCCAGCCGTGCTCGGCGTCGGCGAACTGGATCGCGGCGAGCGTGAGCCGATCGGGTTCGGTCTCGAGCTCCGGCACGACCTCGCGCGGGCGGCGCGGCTCGCCTTTCGGGATCACCCGGACCACGGGTACACCCCGGTCCGCGAGTTGCCACGAGTCGCCGTTGTCGCGTGTGTGGAAGAGGTTCCCTCGCTCGCCGACCACCCAGCCGTATCGAGCGTCCACGAACGTCACATCCCAGAGCGTCGGACGTTCGCCTTGGCGCAGCGGCAAGGGCACGGGCTGCCAATTCCTTCCGCCATCCTCGGTCCTCGCCAGCGTGCCGCCGTGACTCACGAGCCAGCCCCGCGATTCGTCCACGAAATGCACGGCGTTCGCGCGCAGGTAACCGTTCTCCGACGCGCTGATGAAACGCGTGCGCCACGTCTCGCCGCCGTCTTCGGTGTGGAGCACGCGGGTGCCCGCGGCATAGCCGCTCCAGCGGTCCACGAACTGGATGTCGAACAGCGTGCCGGAGCGGATCCCGGGAATGCCGGCCGGACGCCAGCTCGTGCCGCCGTCTTCGGTCACCAGCACATCGCCGTAGCCGACGGTGACGCAGCCGCGCAGCGAGTCCCGGAACTGGATGCGGCCGAGCGCGACGCCCCTCTCGCTTCCGAGGATCCCGCTCTCGAATCGCCACGAGCGTCCGCCGTCACGCGTGCGCCCGACGATGCCGCCTTCGATCGCCCAGCCCCCGCCGCTCAACCAGCCGTTGAGCGAGTCGCTGAACCACAAGCCCGTGAAGTCGGCGTCGGTCGGGACCTGGATGGCCTGCCACGGCGAAGCGGGCCTTTGCTCGCACCCCGCCAGGACAAGCATGGCGACCGCGAAGATGGTGATCGGGCCTGCGACGAGTTGGGACCGGCGGCTGTTCACCTGAGACCTCCCCGCCTGCGTGCGGCATCCGTCCCGAATCCACCGCACCCACCGCGGCGGCGGGGAGTGCGGCCAGGGCGAGTGACGGCGGGAAGCCAGCCCCGGCGCGGCCGTCCCTTCGGGGTCGCACATCCGAGCGGGTGTCGAGTAGGGTACCGCGATGATTTCGAGCGTCGCGACATGAGCCGACCGAACGATACCGCCGCCGCGCGTTTCCGCGTAACACCTTCCGGGAGGCCGCCGTGTTCCGCAAGATCCTGCTCGCGCTCGTGGGAATCCTCGTTCTCGTGCTGGTCGTGTTCGCCGCCTTCGTGGCGACGCGGCAGCACCTCAGGTTCGACGCCCCCTACCCCGAGGTGACGGCGAGCACGGACAGCGCGGTGGTGGCACGCGGCCATTACGTCGTCCGAAACGTCGCCAACTGCGCCCAGTGTCATGGCGACACGACGCAATGGGTCGCGAACCAGGCGGGCGCGGAAGTGCCCTTGAGCGGTGGCTTCACGTGGGTCATCCCGCCGGGCTCGATCCACGCACGCAATCTCACGCCCGACGAGGAGACCGGGATCGGCCGGTTCAAGGACGGCGCCATTGCGCGCGCGCTGCGCCACGGTGTGGGCTCGGATGGCCGGGCGCTGCTGCCGTTCATGGAGATGCAGGGTCTCTCGGACGAGGACCTGGTCGCCGTGGTGTCGTACCTTCGCACCCAGCCGCCGGTGCACAACCTCGTTCCCGCCCACTCGTACACGTTGCTCGGAAACGTCCTCAAGGCGACGATGCTCGCGAATCCCGTGGGCCCCTCGGAGACGCCGCCCCAGCAGAGCCCGCATGGAGCGAACGTCGAGAACGGGCGCTACCTCGTGGAGAAGGTCGCGCTGTGCTGGGCCTGCCACACGCAACGAGACGAGAAGACGGGCGCACTGGTCGGCCCGCGCTTCGGCGGGGCCACGAATTTCATCGAGCCTGCCGATCCCAAGCACACCTGGTCGCCGCCGAACATCACGAGCGACTCGACCGGACGGCTCAGCACCCTGAGTGAGGACGATTTCGTGGCGCGATTCCGGCTCGGGCGCATCCTGCCGGGCTCGCCGATGCCGTGGCAGGGGTTCTCGCGCATGAGCGAGGACGACCTGCGCGCGATCTACCTCTACCTGAATAGCCTGCCGCCGGTGAAGCGGGACGTGGGCCCGCCCATGGTGGACGTGAAGTAGGCGGCCGTCAGGCGGAGGGGTTAGAGCTCCTCCGCCCTACCGCTTCGGACACTCGTCTCGGCCAGTGTGCGAAGTTGTGCTTCGGCCATCTTCGTCGCTTGGCGTTGCCGCGCGCCCAACTCCGCCTGCCGCTCCCCCAGCTCGCGCTGACGCTGGCCGAGCGCTCGCTGGCGCTGGCCCAGCTCGTGCGCTTCGGTCGAGAGCTCCTCCAGCTGGCGGCGGAGCTCGGCGACTTCGCTGTGAGCATCGGTGTTGCGCGAGGCTTGCAGCGCAGAGACCCGGCCCTGGAGCGCACCGATTCTGCCCTGAAGCGCGCCTAGTTCACCCTGCCGGCGGCCCAGTTCGCCCTGCTGGCGGCCGAGCTCGCCCTGTTGCTTCCCGAGCTCCGCCATGGGCTGGACGATGTCGTGCGCGCGGCGGATGACCGCTGGATCGCGCACCACGTACGACTCGTCGCCCACGGTGAACCACAGCAACTCGCGGCCGCTGGACTCGACCTCCTCCTGTAGCCGGCCGATGTCCGCCCACGCGTCGTCGTTCCACACCGAGCACGAGGTCTGCGAGTCGCGTTCGATGAGCGCGTACTGGAACCCCGAGCTGCCATCGCTGTCGCCCGTCCAATAGCCAAAGCTCGCGCCTCCGGCAAGGGCGGGCGTGGCGCCGGCGAGTGCCAAGATCAGGGCGACCATGGAGGAAGCGAGGGATCCGGGGCATCCACCGGTTCGAATGGGCAGCGGGTTCATCGGGCACCTCGCGGGTAAATGGCTCCTGAATGTCGCGATTCCCGGCGCCGGCACGAGACATCCTCGTGTCCATCGCGCGCGTCCCCGGTTTGGATGCGGGCACCCCCTGTCAGGGTTGGAACGCGTCGCGGTGATGAACCGCCCGGCGGGAGCTGCGTTCCGCGTGCGCGGCGTGGACCTCGCCCGCTATGCCACGAACGAGAGCGCTACCGACCTCGAGGATCTGCGCGCGGCGCTCGGTTACGAGAAGGTGTCGCTGCTGGCGTTCTCCGACGGTACGCACCTCGCGTGCGCGTACCTCAAGCGCTTCGACTCGCGCGTCGGGGATGCGGTGATGCTGGGGCTCGAAGACCCCGACGGCACCGAGAAACTGCCGTGCACCATGGACGTCCAGCTCCGAAAGCTGTCGCTGGTCGCGGCCGAGGACCCGAAGCTCTCGCGACAAGTGCCGCGCCTGATCGCCCTCTACGAGCGCGTCATCGCCCGGCTGGCGCGCGAGCCCATCCGGATCCCGGTGCCTGGACCTTCCGGCCGCGACACGCTGCTCGTCCCGGTCGATCCGTTCGGCCTGCGGCTCATCATGCGCGTGGACATCGGCGATGCCGCCGACCTGCCGGAGTTCCCGCGTTTGCTGTAGAGCCTGGACCGCGGCAACGCCTCGGTGCTCGCGTGGTTCCTGCGCTGCGTGCCGGCCTGGCGCTCGGCGTGGCCGGCATGAACCAGGCGATGGACGCCGCCTCGGGAGCGACCGCAGGGCGCCGAGCGCTCATCGCAGCGCAGTCCGCCACGAGCCGGTGATGCCCGTCGTGCTCGACTTTCTCGCGGGGAAGGACGTTCGCGACCGGAAGATCACGTGCCCGGCGCTGCGTTTCGTGCCGCTCGAGGGAACCGACCCGCTGGTCACGCACCCCGCGGTGGGGCGGTAGCGCCCAAGTCCCCCTCCCAAGCGGCCTGCCGACGCGGTAACATCAGGCATCGTCTGGGGTGCACGCTCCTGCCGTCGCGAACCCCGGGCTCCGTCCCGTGGCCGCACCGTCCCGCTCCCTGGAGGAATCCTCATGTCCGCACGACCGTTCCGGTCCGCCGTCCGCTGGGTCGCCCTCGCCGGCCTGGTGCTCGCCACCTCGGCGGGCGCCGCGACCCCGGCGCCCGTGAAGCTCGCCTCGATCGACGCCATGCCGACGGTCGTTCAGAAGACGGTTCGCGCGGAGGCCGCCGGCGCGACGATCCGGGGGATGTTCAAGGAGGTCGACGCGGAGGGGAAGACGACCTACGAAGTGGAGATGAAGGTGCGCGGCATGAGCAAGGACATCAGCGTCGGTGAGGACGGCACCGTGCTCGTGAGCGAGCAGCAGATGACGCTGGCGGAGCTTCCCGAGGTCGTGCGTGCGTCCGTGCTGAAAGCCGCCGGCAAGCGGAAGATCGCGTTGATCGAGAGCGTCACGAAGCTGGGAGCGCTCGCCTACTACGAGGCACACGTGCGGACTGGCAAGTCGCTCACCGAGATCGAAGTGGGCCTGGACGGCAAGATCATGGAGTAGCCGGCGCGGCGGCAGTCGGCGAGCGTTCGCTTAGTCGAGCCTCACGAAGCGGTGCGATCGCGTGAATGAAGGCGTCGTGAACCGCGCGAAGTAGACGCCGACGGGCATCGGCACGCCGGCTTCGCTTCGACCGTCCCACGACAGCTCGCGACGCCCGGGGCTCGCGATCTCGTCCAGCAGCAGGCGCACATTACGGCCCGCGACGTCCACGATCGCGAGGCGGACGCGCCCTGCGGTGGGGACATCAAGTCGCAGGAACGTGAGTCCGCGGCTCGGATTCGGCGCGGGCGGCGCGAACGAAAGGTCCCAGCCCGCTCCCTCACCCGGCACCGACACGACGTTCGGGTTCTCGACGGCGCCCAGGTCGGGCGCGAGTCCGCTGTAAGCCCCGGAGTCCTTCACCCACACCACCTCGCCATTCACCGAGAACTCGGCGGTGCCGGCGTCGATGCCCGGGCTGGTGACGGGAAGACTCCAGTCCAGCTGCAGGAGCGGGTCCGAGAACAACGTCGTGGCCATGTCCACGTTGGAGGCGGACACGTTCGTGCCGTTCCCGTACAACAGGTTATACGCCGTGATCGTGCCTGCATCCGCGTTCTTGAGCCCGATGTGCGTGGAGTTCACGATGAGGTTGTTGAGCGCCAGCAGGCTGTCACCGCCCGTCACGCCGTGGTCGTTGCCGGCGATGGTGTTGTTGAACAGGCCGACGCGCTCGACGATGCTCGCGCCCTGGTAGTTCTCGACCGTGTTTTCGCAGCACATCATACCGACGCCGGCCATGGCGTTGTTCACGATGAGATTGTCCTCGACGGTGATCTTTCGCGACGTCCAGACATTCGAACTGATGAGTTGGATGCCGTCCTCGCCGTTCCCCGAGATGGTGTTGCCGAGAATGGTGATGGACAGCTGCGGCCCCGTGTAGGGCTGCATGCGGATCTCGATCCCGTCGTCGCCGTTGTTCCGAATGGTGTTGTCCAGGATCAACGCGTTGACCTCGTTGTCGAAGTCGATCCCGTCGTCCGAGTTGCCC
>JAHFBX010000149.1 GCA_023249815.1 Candidatus Eiseniibacteriota bacterium | reverse complement strand
CGTTGTACGCCCAGCAGGGGCGCTGACTGGGAGGTGGAAGTCCTCCGGGAACTTGGTCACAAGGACCCAAGGGAACCGCAAGGGCGCGACCGTGAGGGAGCGTCCGAAGGAAGCGGGGAACGAACCGACGGGCCGACGAACAGAAATCGGATACGAGGCGACGCCGCACAGGGCGAGCGGGCAATGGACCGCGAAGCTCTCGTGACCGAGGTGCGGTGGCGTAAATCCGGCGGTCGTGTCGGGAAGGCCAGCGAACTTATCTGGGGAGACCTCGCCTCACGCCTGAAAGGGCGACGTGGCCGCGAGCTGCGGAGCGAGGAGTCAGCCGAGGCCGTAGTAGCGATGGCGACATCGTGAAGGGCCGAACGATGGACGAGTGAAACGAACGGGAGGCACGGACGGGCCATGCGCCAGAAGGCCATCGAACAGATGGAGCTCGCACTGGACGATAGGGGTGAAGCCCCGACAAGCCAGTGCAGCGGCGAAGCCTCGACGACGCCTCACGGAGACGGACGCTCAGGAGACGACCACCGGCTGATGGAGCGGGGGGTCGGACGCGCGAACGCGCTCGCGGCGCTGAAGCGTGTGCGGCAGAACCAGGGCGGTCCCGGCGCGGACGGGATGACGGTCGAGGAACTGTCGCCGTATCTGGTGACGCACTGGGAGCACATCCGCGAGCAGTTGCTCGCGGGCAGCTACCAGCCGCAACCGGTGAGGCGGCACGACATCCCGAAGCCCGGCGGGGGCACGAGGCAACTCGGCATCCCGACGGTGCTGGACCGGTTCATCCAGCAGTGCCTGTTGCAGGTACTGCAACCGCAGTTCGACCCGACGTTCTCCGAGCACAGCCACGGCTTCCGACCGGGGCGCAGCGCGCACGATGCCGTGCGCGAGGCGCAACGCTACATCCAGTCGGGGCTGCGCTGGGTGGCCGACGTGGACCTGGCGAAGTTCTTCGACCGGGTGCACCACGACGTGCTGATGGAGCGACTGTCGCGGCGGATCGTGGACGGACGCGTGCTGGGACTGATCCGCCGCTACCTCGTGGCCGGAGTACTGGCCGACGGCGCGGTGGTGGAACGACACGCGGGCACGCCGCAGGGCGGGCCACTGTCGCCGCTGCTGGCGAACGTGCTGTTGGACGAAGTGGACAAGACACTGGAGAAGCGGGGCCTCGCGTTCGCGCGCTATGCCGACGACCTGAACGTGTACACCGGGTCGAGGCGGGCGGCGGACGATGCGATGGCGACGCTCAAGCGGCTGTTCGCGCGACTCCGGTTGCAGGTCAACGAGGCCAAGAGCACGGTGGCGCGGGCATGGGAGCGCAAGTTCTTGGGCTACAGCTTCTGGGTGGCCCCGGGGCGAGTCATCCGATATCGCGTCGCACCCGCAGCCCTCGCGGAGATGAAGGACCGCGTGCGACTCATCACGAGCCGCAACGGCGGACGGAGCCTGACGAAGGTGGCCGAGGAACTGCGGAGCTACCTCACCGGCTGGAAGCGGTACTTCCAGTTGGCCGACACGCCACGCATCTTCAGCGACCTCGACGAATGGCTACGCCGCCGCCGGCGCGCCGTGCAGCTCAAACAGTGGAAGCGGGGAACGACCGCCTATCGCGAACTTCGCGCCCGGGGAGTCCCGGACCGCGTCGCTCGCGCCGCGGCCGCCCATGCTCGCCGCTGGTGGGCCACGGCCGCTCACGGGGGACTTCAGACCGCACTGCCGAACTCGCACTTCGACCGGCTCGGCGTACCCCGCCTCGCCGGTCGCTGAACCATCGAACCGCCGGATGCGGACCCGCCTGTCCGGTGGTGTGGGAGGGGCGTAGCGGGACGAACCCGCTACCCCCTATCCCGATGATGCCTGTTCTCTCCCGGGAGCAGGCAGAAGTGCATTCGCGAGACGGATGCGGACATCATGCTCCACATGGAGCATGACTCGCGCGGGGACCGCGGCCGCAGCGGTGGTGCGCCATTTCACTCGTGTTCGCGCGCAGGTCTGCCGAGAACAGCGATCGCGGGAGCTTGTCGGTGGTCACACTTTTCGCTTGCGCGAATGTTCGACCTCGCTACTCTCTCGCCTGTCACCCACGCGACCGGGAACTCCCGCCCGGGCGCTTGAGTCCACGGAAGGGCTGGAGTGCTCGTTGAGCCATGCCCCAGAGGCGGACTCGTCGTCTGCTCTGAACGGAGGTTCCTGCTCATGAAGCGTTTGCTACTCGGTCTGGGTGTGGCCGCGGCCATGCTCTGCGCAGCCTCTTCCGCCTTCGCCGTCGGCGGCGTCAATATCTCGTGGTCCACCTGCTTCGGCGAGAATCCCTCGGCCAGCAGGAATCGAACGTTCGCCTGCGCGTCCAACGCGGGCACGAACCTGCTCGTGACGTCGTTCGTGCTCGACACCCTTCAATTGGGGGCGGTCTCGGGTACCGAGACGGTGGTGGATATTCTCTCCGCGACGGATCCGGTCCCGCTCTGGTGGCAGTTCCGTGATATCGGAACCTGTCGTCAGACCGCGCTCGGCTCGAACTCGATCGCCGACGCGAACAACCTCGTGTGCGTGGACTGGGCGCAGGGCCAGTCCGCGGGGGGCGTCGGCGCGTACACCTCCGACCCGGGCAACGGCTGGACCATCGATCCCTCGGTGACGCTGGGACAGCACCGACGCCTGAAGCTCGCGTTCGCCGTACCTCTGGCCGGCCTCCAGGATCTCACGCAAGCCTCGGAGTACTTCAGCGCCAATATCTCGATCAACAACACGAAGACCGTCGGCACGGGCGCCTGCACGGGGTGCAATGAGCCGATCTGCATCGTGCTCAACTCGATCAAGGTCACCACGAACACGGGCGCCGGCAACCGCACGATCTCCGGTGGCGCGGCCGCCGGCAGCGACATCGTGACCTGGCAGGGCGTTGGACCCAACTGCCAGCTCGTGCCCACGAAGAATGTCACCTGGGGCTCGGTCAAGGCGCTCTACCGCTAAGCCCGCACCAGTCTCGAACCTTGCGGCGCCCGTCACTCGCGGACGGGCGCCGCTTCGTTCGGGGTGTGCCGAAGGCGTCCCGGCGTGCGAAGCTCATGGCATGCACATAGCCACCTCCCGCCCGGCGTGGCCGGGAGTCGCCCTCCTCCTCGGGGCGCTGATCGGGCTCCTCGCCGTGACCCCGGCCCGAGCCCAGGGCATCAGCATCGCCTGGCAGGATTGCCGGCCACCCGGCGGGGGCGGGTTCGCGACCCAGTCGTTCGGCTGCCAGGTCAACACCACGACGCTCCCGCTCTTCCCATCGTTCACGCTCGCGACACCCGTCGACAGCGTGCTCGCGATGGAGCTGGTGATCGACGTGGACGTGGACGCAGATCCGCTGCCCGATTGGTGGCGCATGGATCCCGCGGGCTGTCGCGCCGGCGGCTGGTCTGCGGACGCCTCGCTCGCGGGCAGCTGCGTGGACACATGGGCCAGCGCGGGTACCGCCGTGTTCCAGGGCTGGCTGCCGGGGCAGCCCGGGAACAATGGCCGTCATGGAAGGTTGCTCGTGGCGGCCGGCTCGTTGTCCCAAGACGCGCCCGCGCTGGACGCACTCGTACCCTACACGGTCTGCCGCGTGCTCCTGCGTACGAACAAGACACCCGACTGCGCCGGCTGTTCGACGCCGGCCTGCTTCGTGTTCAACTCGCTCCTGATCCGCCGGCTGCCAGGCTCGAGCGTGGAACAGGTGCTGCTCACCGTGGCAGAATCTGCGGGCTCCAACATGGTGCAATGGCAGGGCGGCGTCGGTGCCAACTGCCAGTCCGTGCCCTTGAAACGCGCCACGTGGGGTGCCGTGAAGGCGCTCTATCGATGACGCGGTTCACCGTCCCAGCCCACTCCACCACCTCCGCCATCCGCTACCGGGAGCCACGTTGATCGACTCGTCCTACAGCACCCTCCGCCGGACACTTCCGAGCCGCGCAGGACTCGCACGCCGGTCACTCGCGGTGCTCCTGGGGATGGGCGCGCTCGGTTCATGTGCGTTCGCCGCGGACCGATCACCGGCGCCCCCGCCCGTGGCGCACGCCTCGAAGGACGGGGCGGCCACGGCGGGCACGTCCGACAGTCTCGCCCGCGTCCTTCGCGAACCCGGCGGATTCCAGCGCGTGTTGACGCGTGCCGACAGCGTGGTGAAGAGCCGCGGCGGTGCGCGCGCCGACAACGCGCAGCTCTACCTCGCGTGGAACGCACCCTGGGGGAGCAGGCGCTCGGCCCGCTCGCGCATGCCGGCGTGCGATGATTCCACCGTGGCGGACACGCTGTTCCTCTCGGTGAAGCTCGGTCGCGACGCCGAGCGCTTCAATGGCTTCACCGGCGAACTCGTGTTCCACGCCACGGGAACCGACACGCTGGGCCCCTGGTGGCACATGGAGGGGAAGGGCGGGAAGAATCCTGGCAGCCTGCGCGCGGAGTGGGGAGGTAGCCCTGACTTTGGCTGGCCGCAACCGTTCCGATCGGCCGGGCAGGGGTTCATCATCCTCGACCGCACGCCGAGTCGCGCGCGGCTCCGCATGGTGTTCGCGGTGCCGTTCGAGATCTCGGGCACGGTGGACAGCGATTCGCTCTACACGCTCTGCCGCGTGATCCTCAAGCACCACCCCGATCGCGCGCTCGCCGGCTGCGACCGCCCGGTGTGCGTCGAGTGGGCTTCGGCGACGCTGGCATTCGGACCGAAGGACGAGCCGCGCGTGGCGCGCGGCGAACGCTTCGTGAGCTACTCGGCCCCGGCCACCGCTTGTGGGCCGTTCATGGGCCCGCGCGTGCCGGCTTGGAAACCCAAGACACCGACGCGGCGATAGCGGCGCGCATCCGGCGGCCCGTCGTCTCGAGCACGACCGGGACTCAGTCGAGCGTCGGGTCCACCAGCTTGATGAGCATGACCAGCTCGGGCCGCCAGGCGATCGAGTACTTCTTCCGCTGCCGCTCGATCATGGCTTGGAGCGCCGCGTCAGCTTTCATGTTCTGCAGCGACTCGTCGATCATGGTCTCGCTCTCCTCGTACGACAGCTGGCGTCCGCCGTCGTAGGACAGGAGCTGGATGATGACGTAGTCGCCGTTCCTGTCCGGCCCGCGTACCTGCACGTCGCTGGGCCGCATCTCCTCGAACAGCGCCTTGTGGTAGGCGCCCTGCTCGCCCTGGTGGCGAGACTGCACGCTCCCGGAGACGCGTCCCGCCGCGCTGTCCGCCGCGAGCAGTGCGACGGCCGAGACGCCCGAGCGGAGTGCCCGCTCCACGGAGTCCACACCGGCCTTGCTGTCGCGCGCGATCGCCGCGAAGCGCACGCTGGGATAGGTGAAGAACTGCGGCAGGTTCTTCTGGTAGTAGGCGCGGCGCTCTTCCTTGCTCACCCACACGCGCGTGCCCACGGAATCCTGGTAGAGATGCTCGACCAGGCGCTCCTCGCGCTTCGAGCGCATGGGTTCCGCCACGAGGGGGTCTTGCTCGAGGCCCTTCTCGGCGCCGTACTCGGCGATGGTGGGCTCGAGCACGGTCGTCTCGACGAAGCTGAACACGGCATCCTCGCGATTCAGCGCCGGCCGGAGCAACGGCGGGATGTCACTGTAGGCGTGGAGCAGGTCGTGCAACGAGAAGCGCCCGCCGTCCTTCCACCGGGCGAGGATGCGCGAGGTGTCCGCCTCGGCCACCTCGGGCACCGTGCCGTCGATCTCGAACGTGGCCGCCATGGGCTCCTGCTTCACCTTGACGGATTCGCCGAACCGGGTGGCGGCGAACACCACGTTCGCGGTGTCGTAACGCATGCCGATACGCTCGCGGAGCAGGGCCAGCAGCCGCTCGGAGCGTGCGCCGGCCTTGAAGCCGGCGATCTGGTCGCGAAGCGTCCGGGAGAGGGCCTCATAGGACGGCGGCGGTTCGGACTTCCGCTCGATCGACTGCACGATGTGCCAGCCCTCTCGGTCCTGCACGGGCTGTGACGTCTCGCCGGGCTTCAGGCCGTAGGTGTGATACGCGATCTCTGTGTCGAGCTGGTCACGACGCGCCCAGCCCAGCTCACCGTCCGGTCCCTTGTCGTTCGTGGCGATGGAATACTTCTTCACCGCGACCGACCACTGGATGCGGCCCGAGATGAGCTCGCGGCGCACGCGCTCGGCGGCGGTCCGGTCGGCCACGAGGATGTGCCGGAAGCGCTGCAACCATTTGTAGGTCTCCCACAGCGAACGCACCTCGGCCTCGCTCACCGTGACCGAGTCGCGTACGAAGCGCTGGTAGACGGCGTTCGCGAGCGAGCGCTGGCGTACCTCGCGGAGCGCGAGCCGGTCTTCGAACGAGAGCGGACGGTTCTGCTCGAGCGCGGTCAGGCCAAGCACGTCGCGGTTGAGCAGGTTCTGCAGGAACTTGACGCGCCCGGTGCTGTCCTGCGGCGGTCGGTACTCCGGATACGACGAGTACCATTGGCTGACGTACGTGCCCACCGTGGTCACGCGCGGCCCCACGCGCAGCAGCCACACCGAATCCGGCAGGAACTGGCCAGTGTCGGGCACGTCGTTGATCCAGCCCCTGAGCTTGGGGTGCGTGAACTTGCCCGGGACAGGCTTGTTCGGGTCCACGGGGGTCGGCGTGCCGGCGGCGGGGCGCGAAGGGGGGTGAGGCCGACTGTCCTGGGCATGCGAAGCGAGCGGCGCCGTGCTGGCTCCGACGAGGACGAGCGAGAGGCAAATCGGCAGCGAGCGGGTCGCGAGACGCTTCATGAAAGTCCTCGGGCATGCCGGGCGGCGGGCGGGGCGGGGGAGCGCGGAAGGGTAGGCCAAGCGAAAGTGCGGCAACGAGCGTAGGAGTGGCGTGCGCGAGGCGTCAAGACCCGCCGCCCGATTGCCGGCGACCGGCGTGCGAGTTGACGCGGGGCTGACCGGGGCCGCGTGCGCGCCGCCCGTTCGGCGGGTGCTCAGGGCCGCTTCAGCCGGCGCGACAGGTAGTCGAACGCGAGCCGGACGGCGTCCGGGCGTTGGAATGCCCGACCGGACGGCTCACTCATGCGCGACTCCACGGGCAGTCCCTGCTCGCTCCGGATCGCCGTGAACTCGCGCGCGGAGGCCGTCTCCGCCGCCGG
>JAHFBX010000148.1 GCA_023249815.1 Candidatus Eiseniibacteriota bacterium | reverse complement strand
CGGATCACTGCACCCGCCATGCCCGCCACAATCTTCACAGCACAACCGTTGGATCAGCGCTCACTCGCGGTCCGACTTCACCACGAGCAGCTTGCCGCGCTGCACCGCACCTCCCGTCTGATCCTCCACCGTCCATAGGTAGAGGCCGCTCGCGATGGCCTGGCCACGGTCGCTGATCAGGTCCCAAGCGAATGACGCACCCGAGAGCGCCGGCGGTCCCGTGTCGCCATTCCGGTCCCGCGTCCAGATCCCACGAATATTCTCTGTGTGGTAAATGGAAGCATCGAACGGTCGCTTCATCACAAGATCTCCGGCGAGAGTATAGACACGGATCGTGCACCGCGCGGGCAGTCCGCCGAACCAGACGACCTTGTCGCGCGCGGTTGCGCCAGCGTCCCATGCGGCCTCGACTCGGTATGGATTCGGGAACACGTAGACGGACTGATACTCGGCCCTATTCGCCGACGGGATAACGAGGAACTTGTTCTGCGTGATCCCGCTCTCGAGGCTCTCGATGGTGCGGTCGCCGATGTCGTAGCTCGTGACCGCGCCCCAATACCGAAACCCGTCCCGCAATCCGTCGACTCGATGCCGGTACCGGTAGGTGACGCCGTCCACAACGAGGGGCTCGGGCGCCCCCGCGGGCTCGAGTCCGGTGTCGAAACCCGTCGTGTCGCGCAGGTCGAACTGGGCGAGTCGGGTGGGCTCCTCTCGGTCCAGCCCCAGGTAGACGCGATAGCCCTCGAAGTCCACACCGCCCGGTGCCGGGCTCGTGGGATCCGAGGCCGACTCGGGAGAATCGTCCCACCAGATGTCCACGTGGCGGCTCCCCGCCTCGACGTGGACGCGCGGCGACGGCGGCGCCGCCGGCAGTCGGTAGTCGAGATCGTGCGCGAACTGGGCGTAGTCCGCGTTGGCGAGGAAGCCCGGGTCGTCGTCCCCGCCCACGAACGCCACGTCAACCGAAACGCTGTCGCCGTGCTCGACACGGTCGAACGGCCCCACGCTCAGGAGCTGGATCGGCGAGCACTGCCCGAGCAGCAGGCAGCCGGCAGGGTCGTCCACCTGGGGATCGCTCATGAGGTGGTACTTCTCGCGGTCCTCGTCTCGCGTCGGATCTTCGAGAACGAACCCCCACCAGCGCCAGTTCACGCGCCTGGTCGCGATGTCACCGGGCGTCACGCCCAGGAGTTTGACGCCCGCCCACGGCGGCACGAGCGACGACAGGCAGCCCGACGGGTAGGGTGGCGCCAGGCAGAAGCGCTCGGCGTAGAGCCGGCGCGTGGCGTCGTACTCGATGTGGGATTTGTAATACCACGAGCCCGGGCCCGTGCTGCCCGTGGGAGGCCACGCCGTGTAGCGGTTCTTGTTCCCCGACGCGAGCTGGGCGTAGAGGCCGAGCCACACATCGCGCAGCGGCGGGCCGTCGTTCACCACGACGAAGCGGTTCACCACGAACGCATCGGCGACCCTGAGCGTGAAGCTGAGCGTGGTCTGGCGCACCGTGAGGTGCATGGGCGAGTGCCGTTCGAGCTGGTTGCCGCGCGGCCCCCGGGGCGTGGCGTCGGTGTAGCTCGTGATGAGGTCCTGGTCCGAGATCGCCGCCGGCGAGTAGACGCGACTGTTCTGGATGCGCGACCGCTCGCTCACGACGTCACCCAGCGGCGTGAACTCCGTCTCGTTCGCCGAGGCGCCGCCCTGGGCGGCGTCCACGAGCGCGGTCGTGACGCCGATGAACGCTCCCGTGTCGGTCAATGCCAGCGCTCCCACCCATAGCCCGGCTCTCGACATGTGCTCGTAACCGGAACCGAGCGGGAACTCGAACGACGGCGAGCGCGACGTGAAGTTGTTGCCGAGGAACCCGTAATTCGTCACCGTCAGCCCGACGCGATTGCGGTTCGCCAGCCGGGCCACGTACGAGATCGGCGCGGCCGCGGCCGGCAGTGTGGCCCCGAGCGCGAGCAGGACGACGATTCCAACGGCCCGCGGCCGGAGCATCGCGCGTCAGTAGCTCCCGCGCAGGTCGTACTCGCTGGGGAACGCGTCCATGAACACGCGATCGATCTCGAGGTTGACCTCGCGGAGCATGCGCGCCTTTTGCGGGTAGGGCATGAACGCGCTCTTGAAACCGTTCAGGATGATGCGCTTCACCTCGTAGGGCGAGAACCGGAACGCGCGCGCCGCGAGCGCGATCTCCTGGCTCAGCGTCGTGGCCGACATGAGACGGTTGTCGGTGTTGAGCGTCACGCGGAGCCCCTGGCGGAAATAGTCCCCGCACGGGTGTTCGCGGATGTTGCGCACCGCCCGGGTCTGGATGTTCGAGGACAGGCACATCTCGAGCGGCACGCGATGGTCGCGCACGTAGCGCAGCAGGTCCGGCTTCTCGCGCAGTCGCGTGCCATGGCCAATGCGGTGCGCGCCGCAGAAGTGGAGCGCTTGCGCGATGCTTTCGGCGCCGAACGCCTCGCCGCCGTGCACCGTGGAATTGATGTTGTTCTCGAGGATCAGCTGGAACGCGCCGCGGTGCGCCTTGGCCGGGTAGTCGCGCTCCTGGCCCGCGAGGTCGAACGCCAGCACGCCGCGCCCCTTGTACGCCACCGCCAGCTCGGCCAGAGCCTTGGACACCTTGGGCGCCATGCTGCGGATGCCGCAGATGATGACACCGGTGGACATGTCGTGCTTAAGCCCCGCGTCGCGAAGCCCGGCGATCACCGGGTCCACGATGTCCTCGAATGGCAGGCGCTTCTTGCGGTGGAGGATCGGCGAGTAGCGCACCTCGAGGTGGCGCACGTTCTCCGCAGCGCAGTCCTCGACCAGCTCGAAAGCCGTACGGTAGAGTGCTTCCTTCTGCTGCATGACCGCGAGCGTCAGGTCGAAGATCCGCAGATAATCCGCAAGATTCCGCGTGCGCTTGCCGGCTTCGAGCAGTTGCGTGAGGCGACCCAGGTGCGTGGTGGGCAGCTTCACGCCCTGTTCCAGCGCCAACTCGAGCACCGTGCGCGGCCGCACGCTGCCGTCCAGGTGGCAATGCAACTCGGCCTTCGGCAACCGGCGGATGGTCTCGAGCGAGAGCTTCACCGCGGTCCCTCCAGGGCCATGATCTTCTTGACGCGCCGCTCGTGCCGGCCGCCCGCGAACTCCGTGGCGAGGAACAGGCGCACCATGCGCACGGCGGCGCCGCGATGCACGACCCTCGAGCCCAGCGCCAGTACGTTCGCGTCATTGTGCTCGCGCGCATTCTTCACGGTGGCGTCGTCGTGGCACAGCGCGCAGCGAACGCCCGGCACCTTGTTCGCTGCCATGCTCGAGCCGATGCCGGCGGTGTCCACGACGATGCCGCGCGCGGCGCGTCCGCTCGCCACTTCGCGTGCCACCGCGGCGGCCAGGTCCGGGTAGTCCACGGCGTCGGCGGAGTGCGTGCCGCAGTCGTGTACCTCCCAGCCCATCTCCTCGCGGATCGCGACGCGCAACACTTCCTTGAGTACAAAGCCGCCGTGATCCGCGCCGATCGCGACGCGACGCGCGTGGACCGGCTTCGCGGGAGCGGGTGCCGGCGCGGGCCCGGTCGCGGAGCCGAGCGCGCGGTCCACCGCCTCGCGCACGAGCCGCCGCACCTCGTCTTCGCTGGGGGTCCGCATGGGCCGCTTAGTCTAGCGCGGACGGTCCGCCGAACGCGAGCGCCGGTGACACGGCCGGGACACATGCGCTCGAGGCTTGCGATACACTCGTCGGCCTTCCCCGTGGTACCTCGTCCCCACCCGGGAGTCCTATTGCCCCGATCGGTCCGCCTGCTCGTCGCCGTCGCAGGGTTGCTCGCGGTGTCCTCGGCGCGCGCCGCCACGCTGCCCGACAGCACGGTTCGCGAGGCTTGGCGACTCACGAACGGGCTCGAGGTACGCACCCTGCACGTGCCGAACGCCGCGGCGGTGTCCGTGACGGTGGCCTATCGCGCGGGGTCCGGCTACGAGCCGGTCGCGCTCGAGGGGCTATCCTCGCTGCTCGCTGAGTTGCAGTGGATGAGCGCGGCGGGCAACGCGCCCGAGCGCACGCGCGAGGAGATGGCGAGCGTGCGCCCGCTCGGATGGGAGTGCCGGCCCGGCACGAGGCTCGTGAGATTCACCGAGATCGTCACGGCGCAACAGCTCCCCGGCGTGCTGCAGGATGCGGCCCGGCGCATGGGCGGCGTGACCGTGACCGACGCGGACGTGCGACTCGCACTCGCGAGCGTGCGGCGCGATGTCGGCCAGCATTACTTTGGCCAGGTGAGCGACGCGCTCTACTGGCGCGTGTCCGCGATCGCGCGCGGCATGGACGACGAGGGGATCGTGCGCTCGGCCGGACTGCGCGGGCTCGAGCGACTCGGCATGCGCGACGCGACGCCATGGCTCCAGCGCTGGTACCACGCCGGCAATGCGTCACTCGCCATCGCTGGGAACCTCGAGGGACTCGATGTCCGTGCCCTGGTGCAGACGCTGTTCGGCCCGCTCGCGGGCGGAGTGGCGCTCCCGGACACCGTGGAAGTGCGACTGAACGGCGCCAGGCGCACGTCGTCCTGGAAAGGCCTCCGCGAGCCGGTCGGCGCCCTCGCGGTGACGTCGCCTGCGCTTGCCGACACGCTGCAGCCCGGCTTCTACCTCGGCATGCTCATCACCGGGCCGGCGCTCATCCGCGCCTGGGGACCGGCCGCGGTCCCGCTCACGAGTCGGTTCCAATACTCGCTGCTCGACGATCCCGAGCTCGTCCGCTTCTACCCACCGGTCCGCCCCGACGCCACCGACCCGGATGCGCTCGCGGGTGCCCTCTACGAGCAGCTCATGGTGGTGGGCGGCCAGAACGTCCTCGGCAGCCTGCTCACCCGGGTCAAGCGCAGCGTGCGCTGGCTCCTGGGTGGCGAGCTGGCGCCCGAGCTGCGCGAGCGCCTGCGGACCGACGTGAGCGGGCTCGGCACGCTGTCGAGCGGCATGGCGACACGAGCACTGTGGAGAGGCGACCCGTTCTGGGCCGCGTACCTCGCGCGCTTCGACGCGACGACGCTTGGGCACAACTATTTCTACGAGTGGATCACCACCCCCGAGCACCAGAGCCGCCTGCTGCTCCTGCCGGCCCACTGATCCCGCCCGGCCCGGTGCCCTGGGCAGCCGTCGCCCGCACGCCGCGGGCCCATGCTCGGCCGCTGGCTAGGCTTCGTCTGAGCACTCCGCGCCGACGCGGAAAGTGCTCAGACAGCGCCTTGGCCGCGCGGGAACCGCGCCGCGATCTCCTCCATCACGCCGGCCAGTTCGGCGTCCCGAGCGGTGATCCCGCCGGCGTCGTGCGTGACGAGTTGCACGCGCACGTTTGAATAGACGTTCGACCACTCGGGATGGTGATCGAGCGCATGGATGCGGAGCGCGCACGTACTCATGAACGCGAACGCGTCCGCGAAGTCCTTGAAGCGGAACTCGCGGGTCAACTTCCCGTCCACCACCCGCCATTCCGGCAGCCGCTGCAACGCGGCTTGGAGCTCGGTCGCCTCGAGCGGCTTTCGCATGATCTCCCTCCTTCGGAAGGCCACAGCCTGCCAGCTTGCGGGTGTGGGGTCGAGTGTTGCCGTCGTGCCCCAACGGCCGGGTTCGAAGGGCGACGCCGTCACGGGCGGTCTGCACTGTCGCACCCGATCCAACGCTGCTAGCCTCGACCTCCGACATGTCCCGTCGCATCCTCATCGGCATCGCCGGCGGTTCCGGGTCCGGCAAGACCTTGGTCGCGCGTACCATCGTGCGCGAACTCGGCTCCAAGCGCGTCGTGGTGATCGACCAGGACAGCTACTACAAGAATCTCGAACAGGTGCCGTTCCTGGACCGCGAGGCGCGGAACTTCGACCATCCGGACGCGTTCGACTTCGACCTCCTGCGCCAGCACCTGCGCGAGCTGCTCGAAGGGCACCCGATCGAGCAGCCCGTCTACGACTACAACGACTACCGCCGCACCGCGGAGACGCGCCGCATCAGCGATCACCTGGTCGTCGTGCTCGAGGGCATCCTCATCTATCACGACCCCGAGCTGCGCGCGCTCATGGACATCAAGCTGTTCGTGGACGCCGACTCCGATGTGCGCCTGATACGGCGCCTGCGGCGCGACCTGCTCGAGCGCGGCCGCTCGGTGGATTCCATCCTGCGTCAGTACGAGGACAGCGTGCGGCCCATGCACCTCCAGTTCGTGGAGCCGAGCAAGCGGTTCGCCGACGTCATCATCCCCGGCGGCGGCCACAACAAGGTGGCGATCGACCTCGTGAAGACGAAGATTCGCGAGCTCCTCCGCGAGCGTGGCGTGGATGCCGCAGCGGCGCTGCCGCAGGGCTGACGCCGGCTCACGAGCGCGACGACCCGCCGGGGCCACCGCCGAACACGTCGGAGCGCGGGTCCCAGAACTCATCGACGAGTCCCAGGCGACCGAAGATCGTCCGCATCTCCGCCGGCTGCGGGCGTCGAGCGCTCGCCTCGAGTCGGGTCGCGTACCAGGCTTGCGCCATGTCCCAGAGCTGGTCCATCCGGACCAGCGGCCGCACGGGGTGCCCCTGTGCCTTGCACCACTCGCGCACCCGTTCCTCCGACCGGAAGAAGAGCATGGTGCTTCAGGTGAAGACGAGGTCGTCCCACCACCGGGCCGCAGGGACGACGCAGTGGAACAGCCAGTCGGACGGCGCGGGTCCGCCCACGGGCACGTCGAGTTCCAGCGGCTCGAGCGTCTGCTCGCAGCGCGAGTGGACGGTGGCGTGGCGTCGCAGCGCGGCGGGGATGCCGAGTGCGTCCCACGCGCAGTTCGCGTGGTAGATGACGCCAGCGGAGCTCACCCGGTGCTGGGTCGGCACGCCGGAGAACGGGGGCGCCATGCGGATCGACTCCCCGTCGGCCTCGAGCAGGAGCACGCGCTGCGCGCGCAGCACTTGGAATGCGTCACGCACCGCGGATGCATCGGTACGAAGACGGGTCGCCAGTTCGTCCACGCTTGGACGAACCCCCGTCGCGGCGAAGTGAGCGTAGATCGCGACCCTGGCCTCGACGACGTGGTCCATCGTCTCCTCGCACGACCGTGCGACGGTGGTTGACCCAGGC
>JAHFBX010000147.1:4021-7102 GCA_023249815.1 Candidatus Eiseniibacteriota bacterium | reverse complement strand
ACCACGATGCAGGAGGACATTCAGCGCTGGCGCAGGACCATCTCAGGCAACACCTCGCTGACGCTCCAGATCGAGCTGGGCGGCAACACGACCAACAACGAGCTCGGTGTCTACAATGCGGTGTCCGAGAGCGGCACCCCGGGGTCGCTGTTCAAGATCTTCCCCGAGGCCGCCGAAGAGGGCTGGTTCGCGATGGCCACGTTCAAGAGCGACAACAGGCTGATCGTGAATCGCTTCGACTCGGAAGGTGTTCTCCAGAGCTCACAGACGTTCACGGACGTGAACTTCGAGGACTTCAGCTACTACATCAAGAATGGGGACGACGTCGGCTACGCCCAGGACTTCACGAACCCCGGCGGCAAGGCGCGTGCGCTGGTCTTCGCCGGATCGGGTCAGAACGCAGGCTGCTGGTTCCTCTGCTTCGAGGACGGCCTGTCGCCCAATGACAGCGCTAAGAACCAGGACTTCGACGATGTCATCCTGTTCCTGGAATCCGTGAATCCCACGCCCGTGACGCGTGCGACGTGGGCGTCCGTAAAGGCTCGCTTCCGCTGATCCGAATCACCGCCGCACCCTCCCTCCGCTGATCCCGATCGCCCGGGCCCCACGCCCGGGCGATCGGCTTTCGTGCGCGGCCTTCGGCCGGGCGCCGGCGCGTCACGTCGAGCCGTTCGCGCCTAAGCGCCGGCGCGGGCGAAGCGCGGTACACTGCACGGTGATGCGCCCAGTCCTGCCAGCACCTGACGTGCGTCGCTCAAGCGCGGTGTCGCCTACGTGAGCACGCCGCCCGACACCCCCCCGATCCAGCGACTCGGCCCGTACGAGATCCTCGGCCGCCTTGGCGCGGGCGGCATGGGCGAGGTCTGGCTCGCGCGCGACGGCCGCCTGCAGCGCGAGGTGGCGCTCAAGGTGCTCCCCGCGCGGCTCATGGCCGACACGGAGGCCCTGGCGCTGTTCCGGAACGAGGCGCTGGCGCTCGCCTCGTTGAACCATCCCAACATCGCCACCATCCACGGCCTCGAGGAGATGCCGGGTGGCACCATGGTGCTGGTGCTGGAGCGCGTCGAAGGCGAGACGCTCGCCCACCGGCTCGCGAGCGGCCCGCTTGCCCCCGAAGATGCGCTTCAGGTCGCGGCCCAGGTGGCGCAGGCGCTCGAGGTGGCGCACGAGCGTGGCGTCGTGCACCGCGACCTGAAGCCCGGCAACGTCATGCTGGGCCCGCGTGGACTCGTGAAAGTGCTCGATTTCGGGCTCGCGAAGCGGACGTACGGGCTCGCGAACCCGAGGCCGCATGTCGCCGCCGACCCGGCGCCCGGCTTCACGCATGTGACGGGCGACGCGTCCGCGTCGCTCTCCGGCCCGGTCTCGGGCACACCGGGCTACATGAGCCCGGAACAGGTGCTCGCGGGAACACAGGACGAGCGCACGGACGTGTTCGCGTTCGGCTGCCTGCTCTTTGAATGCCTGAGCGGCCGGCGCGCGTTCCCGGCCGACGATCCGTTCGTGGCCATGGCGCAGGTTCTCAACGAGACACCCGACCTGGCCGCCTTGCCCCAGCGGACGCCCGCGTCCGTCCGCGCCATGCTCGAGTCCTGTCTCGCGAAGGAAGCCGAGCAGCGTCCCCGCTCTGCACGTGCATTGCGCTTCACGCTCGAGGAGGCACTCGGCATCCGCCGCGCCGCCGCGCTGCGCGAGGGCGAAGCGGTCCAGACGTCGAACAACCTGCCCGCCCAGGCCACGAGTTTCGTGGGCCGGCAGACGACGCTCGATGAATGCACGCGTGCGCTATCCGAGACCCGCCTGCTCACGCTCACGGGCTTTGGCGGCTCGGGCAAGACGCGGTTGGCGCTGCGCTTGGCCGAGACCCAGCTCGACACGTTCCACGACGGCGTGTGGTTCGTGGACGTCGCCCCGCTCACCGAACCCGGCCGATTGGTCGAGTCGCTCGCGGCCGCGCTCGGCGTGCCGGACGAGTCCGGTCGCTCGCTCATCGATGGCGTCACGGCGTGGTTGAAGCCGCGTCGCGCGCTCGTGCTGTTCGACAATGCCGAGACGCAATCGGCCGCGTGCGCGGCGCTCGCGACGGAGCTGCTCCGGTCCTGCCCCGACGTGAAGCTGCTGGTCACGCACCGCGAACCGCTCGGAGCGGAAGGCGAGTCGCTGTTCACCGTGCCCACGCTGTCGGTGCCGGAAGCGCGCGTGCGCACCGCCGCCGCGGCGAACTCGAGCGAAGCGGTGCGCCTGTTCTGCGAGCGCGCCCGCGCCGCCTCGACGGCGTTCCAGCTCACCGACGAGAACGCCGCGGCCGTGGCCGAGATCTGCCGCCGGCTGGACGGCATCCCGCTGGCGCTCGAACTGGCCGCGGCGCGCGCGCGGTTGCTTGGGGTCGAGCAGATCCGCGCCCGGCTCGGTGACCGGTTCAAGCTGCTCACGCGTTCGGCCGCCGGCGCGCCGTCGCGGCAACAGACGGTACTCGCGGTGATCGAGTGGAGCTGGGAGCACCTGCACGGCCCCGAGCAGGATCTCATGCGGCGGCTGGCGGTGTTCTCCGGCGGCTGGACGCTGGAACGAGCCACCGCCGTGTGCTCCGACGACGGCGACGAGTTCGGCGTGCTCGACCTGCTCACGCGTCTCGTCGAGCGTGCGCTCGTGGTGGTGCGTCACGCGAGCGGCGGCGACGTGCGCTACCAGTTCCTCGAGAGCGTGTGGCGATTCGCGCTCGAGCGCTTCGAAGCGCACCTCGAGCATGCGGCGATCCGCGAACGCCATCTCGCCGAGTACCTGGCGCTGGCCGAACGAAGCGAGGCGGAGCTGCAGGGCCCGAAGATGGATCGTGCGATCCGGGACCTGGCCGTGGAGGAGGAGAACCTGATCGCCGCCATGGCCTGGTGCAGCCACGCCGAGGACGGCGCCGTGCGCGGCCTTCACTTCGTGTCGGCCGCGTACCGGTTCTGGTCGGTGCGAGGGCGCTACGCGCTGGGGCTGCGCCTGTGCCGGGAAGCGCTCGACCGCGACGTCCGTCGCGAACCGACACCGCTTCGCGCCAAGGTCCTCGCCCGTGCCGCCGGCTTCGCGGGCGCG
>JAHFBX010000147.1:0-4011 GCA_023249815.1 Candidatus Eiseniibacteriota bacterium | reverse complement strand
GTGCTCCTCGAGGAGAGTCTCGACATCGCGACCGCGAGCGGTGACGCGAAGGGACGCGCTCGCTCGCTCGCGGGACTGGGCGTCGTGGCGATGATCGATTCCCGGCCCGAGGACGCCATGACGCTCACGGAAGAGAGCCGGGCGCTCTATCAGCAGCTCGGCGAGCGCCGGGGCGAGGCCATGGCGAATCACAACCTGGCCAGTGTGAAGTGGTCGCTCGGCCTGGGCGACCACGGCCGCGCCGATCTCGAGACCGCGCTCCAGATGTTTCGCGAGGTCGGCGACCAGAGTACAGAGGCGCTTTGTCTCTCCGCGCTGGTCTCCGCGATGGTGCGCGGCGGGCATCTCGAGGAGGCGCGGCGGCGGCTGCTCGAGTGCCTGGCGCTGCTCGAGACGCTCGAGGCTCCGCGCGAAGCGGTCTACGCGCTCGACGCCCTGGGCGAATGGTTGTTCGCGTCTGATCGGCCGGACCCCGCGGCGCGAATGCTCGGCGCCGCTGACGTGGCGCGTGAAGCACTCGGAGCTCCTCACCTGCCGGCGGAGCGGGTGGAACTCGAAAAGCTCTGGTCCCGCATCACGGCGGCGCTCGGGGACGGCGAAGCCGCTCGCCTGAGATCGGAAGGCGGCTTGCTGACCCTGCAGCAGGCGCTGGCCGAGGCCGCAGCACTGGCAAACGAGGTTCGCCAGGCCTGAACGACTGCGGGTGTATCGGGGACAATGGCTTACGAGATTCCCGCGCTGGGCGGGCCGGGCGCCCCGGACCCCATTCTTCGATTGATGAGAATGGCAATGCGCCTCTACCATATGGAGCACTGATCCCACCTGGCACCCCCCGCGTCTTCTGCCGAGGTGCATCCCCCTGCGCCGGCGCGGCGGTCCCGTCGGATCAGCCCATCCTGACCATGGAAGGTTCCCGGGGTTCGTGTGCGCCGTCGCGCACGATCCCTTCGTCGTTCGTTCCTGTCGGTCTCTCCGCGAGAACCGCGAGGGGTGTACATGCGCAGATTCGTCACCATGGTGATGTTCGCCGTGTCCGCAGGGTTGGTCTCCGTTCCCGTCGCCCACGCACAGGTGCTGCTGTTCGACTACGTGGGCTTCGACTACGAAGATCCGAACCCCCTGCCCGCCGAGTTCGGTGAGGTCGGCAGCGGGTACGTGGGGCTCGGCACCGTGCCGTTCCTGTTCTCGCCACTCACTTCGAACACGACGCTGAACGAGTACACCTACGTGATGTCGGGGCTCACCTCGACCGGCTACTCGACGGTGTCCACTTTCCGGATCATCAGCTACTCGTCGGGCACGATCACGATCTACGAGGATGCCAAGTCTGGCGGCACCACGGCGGATTATGGAACCTCGCCCCCGAACGGCGTCGCCCCGAGCACGTTCACGGACGGCACGCCGATCCTCGTGGGCACGATCACGAACTTCCAGTTCGTGCTGAACACCGCGAACGGCACGGGCAGCTTCGAGGCCGTGTTCAACGTCACGGGCGGCACGCAGCTCTCGAACTTTCCTCTCAACCAGCGAATGGGCTGGACGTTCGCCGGTTCGAGTGGCAACGCGCTCAACACCCCCGCGGGCTACGCGCACCAGATCGATGGCCAGACGTTCCTGAACGCCCCGGTCGCGTCACGCCGCACCACTTGGGGCCGGCTGAAGGCGGCCTACCGATGATCCCGCGCATGCTCGCAACCGCCGTCGAGAGGGAGAGCACCATGAAGCGTTGGCTGACGACGATGTGCGCTGCACTTCTGCTGATTGGGGCGGCCGCGCCGGCTCGCGCGATCGGGCCCATCTTTGACTGGGATCCGGCCTACTTCTGGCAGGCCGGTGGCACGCCCACGAACCTTCCCGCCGGGGGAATCCTCAAGAGCGTCGGCACCATCAGCGCGTTCGGGGCTCCGCTCGACTTCCTAAACGCGACGCTTCCCTCCATCGAATACACGTTCTACGTGGACGGGCTCACCTCGCTCGGAACCTCCGTCGTGGGACCGCCCGCCACGGAGATCTACACCACGTTCTACACCGGTGGCACCATCGCGATGTACGCGGACGCCACGCCGGACGCGGTGTTCACGCCGTTCCCGCCGAACGCCGATGTGCCGAGCACGTTCCTGAACGATCCGCCCGCCATCCTCACCGGCGTGTTCACGTCGCTGGTCGTGACGACGAACAACTTCACGGCGTTCCAGGTTGGCAGCATCGAGGGCAGCATCCAGTGGACCGGCGGCTCGCTGATCGGGTACCTGGGCGGCCCGGGCGGCGTGCCGTGCCCCGGGCTGTTCACGGGTGGCGCGACATGGAACACGTCGCCGGGCATCGGCATTCCCGGATACCTGTTCCGTCATGACGGCAAGATCGACCTGCAGTGCCCGGTCCCGACGCAGAAGAGCACGTGGGGCCGGCTCAAGTCGCTGTATCGCTAACCGCTCCCTGCCCCAGGCTCCGAGAGCCCCGCCCCGTGCGGGGCTCTCGCGTTTCCGGCGAACGTTCGCAGCACACGCTATGCTCCCGCGCCAAACTGGAGGGGCATGAACGTGAGCTCGAGTCCGATCCGGCGGATCGCGATCAGCACCGGCGGCGGTGACGCGCCTGGACTGAACGCCGTCATCCGCGCCACCGTGCTGGCAGCCGAGAATCGCGGGTGGGAGTGCTGGGGGATTCGCGACGGCTACCAGGGGGTACTCGCGCCCGAACAGTACGGCGACGAGGGCCTCGTGCGGCTGGATCGGGCGCGCGTGTCGGGCATCGCGCACCTGGGCGGCACCATCCTCGGCACCACGAACCACGGCGACCCGCTGCACTATCCAGTGACCCAACCCGACGGTTCCGTACGCGAGGTGGATCGCGGGGACGAGCTCGTGGCCCGGCTGCACGGGCTCGACATCGACGCCGTGGTGGCAGTAGGTGGCGATGGCTCGTTGGCCATCGCCTACGAGCTCGCGAAGCGCGGGCTGCGCGTGGTGGGCGTGCCGAAGACCATCGACAATGATCTGGAGCGCACGTTCATGACGTTCGGCTTCGACACCGCGGTGTCGTTCGCCACCGAGTGCCTGGACCGACTGCATGCCACCGCGTCGTCGCATCACCGGCTCATGGTGGTGGAGGTCATGGGCCGAAACGCCGGCTGGATCGCGCTGCACGCCGGGATGGCGGGCAACGCAGCAGTGATCCTGATCCCCGAGATCCCGTTCGAAATCGCGCGCGTCGCCGATCACATTCGCCGGCGCGAGAAGAAGGGCCGGCTCTACACGCTCGTCGTGGTCGCCGAGGGTGCCAAGCCCGTGGGCGGCACGGTCACGATGCAGGGCGGCGCGCCGGGACAGGCCGATCGCCTGGGCGGGATCGGCGAGAAGGTAGGCTGTGAACTGGAAGCCCTCGTGGGCCGAGAAACCCGCGTCTCGGTGCTCGGTCATCTCCTGCGCGGCGGATCGCCCACCAGCTTCGATCGCCTGGTGGCACTGCGATTCGGCGCAGCCGCTGTGCGCGCGCTCGAGGCCGGGCACAGTTCGGTGATGGTGTCGCTCGAACCACCGCACGTCCGTTACCAGCCGCTCGAGGCCGCGGTGGGACGCATGAAGGTGGTGTCACTGGCGAGTGACACGGTGGCGACGGCGCGCGACCTCGGGATCTGCTTCGGGGACTGAGTACGACGATCCCGAGACCCGCGACCCCGCAGCGGGTCCCGGCCAGTGGCTCCGGGAAGCTCCAAGCGATTGGTACTGCCCCAGGCGTGCATCGACTCGAACGCGAGGCTCAACTGCGCGAGCCCGTCTTCCGATCAACTCTGGCGTTGTTCGGCGAGCCGACGGCCGGTTACGATTCCATGCCACTTCTGCCTCCTCCTTGCCACCCGGAAACCCTCATGGACCGGTCGCTCCGCAGCGTCGCCCTCCTCAGCCTATTCGCGTTTGCCGTCCCACTTCCCGCCCGGGCTCAGGCCGACCCGCCCGGCGAACGCCCTGCAAACGACCGACATATCTCCTCGGAACGTGTCGCTCCGCGCTC